>WFMA01000236.1 GCA_009177195.1 Bacteroidales bacterium
CTTTATCATCCCAGTAAAAGGTTAAATATTAAACAATTAAGACATACACAACGCATACACCCAATGCTTAGATGTCNNANNANNATTAATCGNCTATANTGTGCNGCGNAGGCTGCCATCNAANACTAAAAGNTAGTTCTAAGNCATAAAGACGTTAGGCTGTAACACTCCGATAAAAAAGGAGGTTACAGCCTAACCTATTCTTAGGGGGTTCGTTCAATTGGTGTCACTTTGTGTGTACTTTTACAATGGTCATGTTGTATTAANCAAGTTGTGGTTACAGCNCCANAGAATTTTCTTTCATAAGAAAATCGAAAATGCTGATGATGGTGATTCCGTTCTCTGTATGTATTACCGGAGTGTATTCTCCAAGAATAATAATCTTTTTGAAGGCATCATCTACACGCAGTAGTGACGCTGATTCCTGTTCTACCTTAGCTTCATCAGTCATTCGGTATGCTGATTGAATGTAATAGCGTTGGCTACCATTATTGCAAACAAAATCCACCTCATAGTATTGTCGCTCACGTCCATCATCTGTCCTTTCATTTTTTGCTACCACACCTACATCCACGCTAAAGTCTCGTGCCAGCAGTTCATTATAGATTACGTTTTCCATTAAATGAGAGTACTCAATCTGGCGGAAATTCAGTCGGGCATTTCTCAAACCACAATCAGAAAAATAATATTTGCTCAAGCTCTCTATATACTTCTTGCCCTTGATATCATAGCGGGTTGCCTTTTCCATAAGGAAAGACTCGCATATATAATCAAGGTAGGTAGCAAGCGTATTTCTGCTGACTTTCTCATGTTTTACGCTTTCAAAAGTATTGGCAAGCTTGGTGGGATTAGTAAGTCCTCCAATGGAAGATGCCAGCATGTTGAGAAAATCGTCAAGAACTTCTTTATTCCTGATCTTATGCCTCTCAACGATATCCCGTACATAAGTTCTGGTAAAAAGAGCCTTCAGGAAGTCTCGCTTATCTTTCTCGGAATCCTTCAGTACAACCTGAGGCATTCCTCCATAGATCATGTAATCAGTTAGGGCATGAGACATATCTCCTCCTCTAACTGAATAAAATTCACTGAAAGTAAGAGGATATAACCTTATTTCATCGCCACGTCCTGCAAATTCAGTACGGACTTGGCTTGATAGGAACCTTGCGTTGCTTCCTGTAACGTATACGTCCGCTTTTGGCATGTTCAGATAGCTATTGAGCACATCTTCAAATTCAGGGACAAGCTGAATCTCATCGATCATGATGTAATGCACCTTATCGTCCGTTAGTTTTGAATCTACGTAAATCAAAAGCTCGTCCGGATCGCGTAGTCTTTTGTTACGCCGGTCTTCAAGATTGATATTGATTATATGGCTTTCATCAACTCCTTGCTCCTTTAACCAGTTACCATAAATTGTAGATAGCAGAAACGACTTTCCACATCGCCTCAAACCGGTCACAATTTTAATCATGCCATTGTGTCGTCTGGCAATCAACTTGTTAAGATATGTAGTGCGCTCAATGATCATTCTATTGAAAATTTTTGTTCCATGGAACAGTTTTTTTCAATACAAAGATAGCAAATGCATCTCTATTCTCCAAATAATCAANGTTTTCACCCTTCAATATTGTCTTCAACTTCTATTTCGAGGTCAATTACAAAAGCATCTTTCAGAATAAGGTAGTCGAAGCATAATGCTTCAGACGGTTAACCTTCTTCTTTACATGCCGACCGTTATATTTCAGTCTAAGCGCAAGGTATCGGCGAGTATTTCGAGCCCGATGCCGTCAAATGTCGCAAGCAGAAAGAGGTCCTCACGCTTGAGCCGTATGCCTGTCAGCACATCCTCCTGCATTGAGCCGTCAATATCCTGCGGAACCGCTTTGTCGAAGTCCCATCTCACTCTTCTCACTCCCGAGAATGTCATCGAAACCCTCGCTTCGCCATTCCGTATCGTCACAACGAGGGGTGCTTCTCCCCTGTCATATCTGAGCGTGTCTATCGTGCCACCCTTTATCAGTTCGGCTGATTCCTTGAAAATCTCCCGTCCGCTCACTTTTTGCAACGCCTCCTCCTCAATGCCGCAGTCATTGCGGCTGAGGTCAGACGTGTAGGTCATCGCCTCGTCGAATGCGCGCATCACATACTCTTCCTCCCCCTCATGAAGCAGTTTGGGATAGGGCGACGGCTTAAATCCCGTATAATAATACAAACTGTTGCGTTGAAGCGGTTTAAACGGTATCGGTGCCGCCTGAAGCACCCGGAGTCTCATCCATGGAATGCTCGAATGATGCCGCGGGAACTTCCTAAGATCATTCCGCGGATCAACCTCACTGAACGGCAATCCCAGCTCCTCGATCTCACACTTCCCTATCATTTGAAGAACCGGATTGGACGCATAGTAAAACACCAAGTCGCCGACTTCAAATTTGANTTTCCCAAACACAGGCACGTCNAGCGTGNCTNCGGGAACAAGCGCTTCATCCATCTTAAAATGNCTTGGCTTAGTTGTANACANCCATTTTCTCATCTTCAACCAGTTTTCAATTACAACATCCTTAACCGAAATCTTGTTTGGCCCGCCATGACACAAACAATGTCGCTCCAACGATTGTTATCTTAATATATCACAAAAACATTTATGACTATGACAAGAAAAGAATTAGCTGACAATATTGCGATTACAATACGAGAATATATCGGATACACTTATACCGGCAAACCTGAATTGAAAGTAAGAATCAATCCTGTCACACTCTTCGTGACGGTTATAACCGAAGATCAAATGTTTTCCGATATTGCGAATTCCGACGAGACTATCGAGGATGCCGCTGCCGCTGAAAGAGCCGAAGCACAGGAGGCTACCGACTATCAGGTAGAACAGAATCCCGATTTCTATCCTGTAAAAGATTTGATTAGAGTGGCGGCAAACGGCATGGCAGATCTCAACCACGAGGCAATCGATGCAATTGCGGCAAAATATTGCAAAGACTAAAAACTATACATAAAACACACCTACGTTATCAGGCGACAACTGTCAAAGGTTATCGCCTGATAACGCATTTGTCACACCGAAGCTATTATAAGCGAGTTGGCTTTATCCACCACCNACACGTCCAATGATGCANGATAAATGNGGGTCGTAGTTTCTGAATCANGCCNCATCCCCTNGCTTATCACGCNCAGCGGGATCCCCTTATACCGGGCGATAGTCGCCCAGCTGTGGCGCGCATAATAGAGTGTGAGCGGAATATTCAATTCAGCTATCTCTGCTATGATTTTCAGATTGCTGTTTATCCGATAGCTGCAACGACGGTAGGCATGACGCTCATTCGCTTTCGGATTGGTAATGACAGGCAGCAGATAGCACGTTTTGTTTTTCGGATACTTATCTACGATTTTCTGCATTTCTATGGTCCACTTTATCGTGAGCGGCTGCCCGGTCTTGCGACGTCGATAAGTGACATAGCCGTGATCGAGGTCTGACTTTCGTAGATAAGCCATGTCGATAAAGCTCATTCCGCGCAGATAGAAGCTCATCATGAACATGTCGCGCGCATAGTCCAACGCCGATCCTTCAGGCAGTTTCAAAAGTCTTATCTTCTTCACCGATTCCAGCGGCAAGGCGCGTTTCACCGTCCTCTCATTCCCCGTATACACATGCTTGAAAGGATTTTTGCGTTCCATCGAAATTTCGTCAAGAGCGCGGTTATAGACCGCACGGAAAATGCGCATATAAAATGAAGTGGTGTTAGGCGACAGTCCCCGTTGCTGAAGAAAGGCTTCATAATCCTCTACCAGCTCGGCGGTGATTGAATCAATCATCACGCTGACAGAGTGACAATTTGATTCCGACAGAAATTTTTTCAGGCTGTTTAGAGTCGCTTTATATGTTTCGGATGTTCTTGTTCGTTTCCGTTTTCTAAGCCTCGCTATCAATATCTCCATATATCCTGCCAATGAATAGTCGCGCATATAGTTTCGATATTCTGTCACTATGTCATCGGCGGTATAAGGGCTGTTTCTTCTATTCAAGTCAGCAACAATTCTGTTGAGCCGTTCAAGATCCTTTTGCAAACCTTCGACAAGCATAGGCTTGCGATTTCCCTGCTCATTTTTGAAAACTTTATACTCCGAGAGTATTTGCCTCACTTGGCGATGATGAATAATCTGAAAATATACGGAACCGGCTCTCCCTTCCACCGCCGACCAACGATATTTTATTTTTATTGATGCCATAATATAATTAGGTTTAGATAATAATTCTTGAGATTCACGCATTCACTAACCGAACGAAACAACACGATATCCACACTATGCAAATCAGTCCGTTCTTTTCAAAAGAAAAGGCAACAATCGTTCCATCACAAAAAGAGCCGCGGTGTAGTTCTCTACGCCGCGGCTCTAAAACACATTTTATCGTTTCTACGGTTATTCTTCGCCGTTAAGGATTTCAAGCATCTTTATAGCCGACACCGGGATACGTGTTCCGGGACCGAAGATAGCCGCAACACCGGCTTTATAGAGGAAGTCATAATCCTGAGCCGGGATAACACCTCCGGCAGTTACGATTATATCCTCTCTGCCGAGTTTCTTAAGTTCTTCGATAACCTGAGGAATCAAAGTCTTGTGACCGGCGGCAAGCGACGAAACGCCAAGAATATGCACGTCGTTCTCTACTGCCTGACGAGCTGCCTCGGCAGGAGTCTGGAACAAGGGTCCCATATCCACGTCGAAACCGCAATCGGCATAACCCGTTGCCACTACTTTCGCTCCACGGTCGTGACCGTCCTGACCCATCTTCGCTATCATGATGCGCGGCTGGCGACCTTCACGCTTAGCGAAATCCTCACACATCTGCTGAGCGCGGATGAAATCGGGATCTTGTTTTGTTTCGTTGCTGTACACTCCTGATATAGTTCTGATTACTGCTTTATATCTACCAACCACGGCCTCACATGCATCTGAAATCTCACCGAGTGTCGCGCGGACACCGGCAGCTTTCACTGCAAGATCAAGAAGATTGCCCTTCTTGGTACGAACACATTCGGTTATCGCATCAAGAGCCGCCTTCACAGCAGCCTCGTCGCGATGAGCCTTTACATCGTTTAGTCGCTCAATCTGCTCTTTGCGCACTTCCGTGTTATCAATTTCAAGGATATCGATGGGATCCTCATGGTCAAGACGATATTTGTTGATTCCNACAATCGTCTGTCGACCTGAGTCNATNCNCGCCTGAGTGCGTNCCGATGCCTCCTCGATGCGCAGNTTGGGAAGACCTGTCTCGATAGCTTTAGCCATTCCGCCCAGTTTCTCNATTTCCTGAATGTGTTCCCATGCGCGATGAGCTATCTCGTTGGTAAGAGCCTCTACATAGTAAGAACCGCCCCACGGGTCAATAGCCTTGGTGACGTAAGTCTCCTCCTGAATATAGATCTGAGTGTTACGCGCGATACGTGCCGAGAAGTCGGTCGGAAGAGCGATAGCCTCGTCAAGCGCGTTGGTGTGAAGCGACTGAGTGTGACCCAAAGCCGCGCCCATTGCCTCGATACAAGTACGTCCCACGTTGTTAAACGGATCCTGCTCGGTAAGTGACCATCCTGAAGTCTGGCTGTGAGTACGCAGTGCGAGCGACTTCGGATTTTTCGGATTGAACTGGCTGACAATCTTAGCCCACAGCATGCGCGCCGCGCGCATCTTGGCTATTTCCATGAAGAAGTTCATGCCGATAGCCCAGAAGAACGACAAGCGCGGAGCGAACGAGTCAATATCCATTCCTGCATTGACACCTGCGCGAAGATACTCAAGACCGTCGGCAAGCGTATAAGCAAGCTCAATGTCGCAAGTAGCGCCCGCTTCCTGCATGTGATATCCCGAAATTGAAATTGAATTGAATTTGGGCATATTCTGTGAGGTATACTCGAAGATATCGGCAATGATTCGCATTGAGAATTCAGGCGGATAAATATAAGTGTTACGCACCATGAATTCCTTGAGGATATCATTCTGGATAGTTCCAGCCATCTCCTCAAGTTTAGCACCCTGCTCAAGACCTGCGTTGATATAGAACGCAAGAACAGGAAGCACGGCCCCGTTCATGGTCATTGACACTGACATCTTGTTCAAAGGAATACCGTCAAAGAGCACCTTCATGTCCTCGATTGAGCAGATCGACACGCCGGCTTTACCAACGTCGCCAACAACACGCTCGTGGTCGGCATCATAACCGCGGTGAGTGGCAAGGTCAAATGCCACCGAAAGACCTTTCTGTCCCGATGCGAGGTTGCGGCGGTAGAAAGCGTTTGATTCAGCTGCGGTCGAGAAGCCTGCGTACTGACGTATAGTCCATGGGCGCAAAGGATACATCGCGCTATATGGACCGCGCAGATAAGGGGGTATACCCGACATAAAGTCAAGGTGTTCCATCCCTTCGAGATCCTCTTTTGTATATATAGGTTTTACAGGAATAAGCTCAGGAGTCATCCAGTCTTCTCCATGCGCTACGGCACCATGCTGAGCACCGAAAGCATCTTTTGTTATATCAATAGTTTTAAAATCGGGTCGCATAGATTTGATTATTTAAGAAGTTTTGCATTGAATGCTTTAAGAGTGTCAAGAACATTGCAACGAACATGGATGAAGTCGGTTATGCCCTCTTTCTGAAGGTCCTCCATGCATGCCGGAGCGCCGGCTACAACAAACATCGCTCTACCGTCAAGATACTTGAACGCCTCGGGAGCAAGTGTAGCGTATTCATCATCGCTTGAGCAAAGCACAATCACGTCAGCGCCTTTCTCAAGAGCAGCGTCAACACCCTGCTGAACTGTTTCAAATCCAAGATTGTCGATAATCTCATAGCCTGCGCAACCAAAGAAGTTGGTCGAGAACTGAGCACGTGCAAGACGCATTGCAAGATTACCGATTGTAAGCATGAACACTTTCGGACGGTTAGATGCCGCTTCAGTCGCAAGACGCAGCGCCTCGAAGTCGCTCGCAGCGCGTTTCATCGACAATCCGTTGCCCTCTTCTTCCGATGAGCCGTGGTGGCAACCGCATGAGTCTCCTTCACACTCAATCTTGCCGGCGGCTTTCTCGTTGATGTTAGGATACTGGTTGGTTCCAAGAAGTATCTCCTTGCGTCGCGCTACATCAACGTGGCGTTTCGCCGCAGTTTCATTGACAGCTTTCTGGATAGAGCCGTCGTTTATGCAAGCGAGGAATCCACCCTTGTCTTCCACTTCAAGGAAAAGTTTCCATGCCTCCTTAGCGAGAGAAAGAGTAAGAGTCTCGATATAATAAGAACCGCCGGCGGGATCAACCACTTTGTCAAGATGACTCTCCTCCTTAAGCAGGAACTGCTGGTTGCGT
>WFMA01000228.1 GCA_009177195.1 Bacteroidales bacterium
CGGCACGCATGGTCGACACAAACCCACTCCACGTAGCTGTCTCCAATTTGTAGATAAATTTATCCCACACTGCGTCCATTTTGCCGAGAATGACATTGAATTTCGCCGGCACGGCACGCATATATGTGATGAAACCTTTCCACGCTCCTACTAAGGCTGTCCCAAATGAAGTGATCCGGTTCCATGCTGCCGTCTGTTTTGTCATTGCCCACAAGGACGCAAGGCTTATTCTAAGATTAGCGACAGAGGCAGCGCGCTCAGCTTCGGCTTGTGTAACAGCTTTCGTTGAAACAAGGTATTTGATCTCCTCTTGGGTTAATTTGCCCAAAGCAATTCTCCTAAGAATGTAATCGCTATTTACTGCTTTGCTCGCTATTACAGCATCCCATTCAGCTTGTGTCAATGCTTTGTGAGATAGCAGTAGTGAACGGTTTAGCTTTTGCAAACCGCTTTTTGCAAGAATGGCATAATTCTCCGCTTGTGTCAAATCTCGATAAGAAGCCGCTTCCAGAGCATTCGCCGCAGCAACCCTATTTGAAATGAGAGCCTTTTTCACGCCAAGAGCGTTAGCCTCTCCCATCATGCGGTTACTAAGCGCAACCGCAACCTTATAAACCCCGAATGCTGCCGCGCCAGCGCCAATTACCGTGCCAAGAGTCCTCCACTCCCTTGTGAGCTTCTGCAACACTTGCGCAACATCCTTCAAGCCCTCTCCAACCCATGACTCGGCAACCTCTCCATACATCAGTTCGATATTGTCCTTCACAAGTTTCCATGAGGTCTTCACCGAGCCGGCAAGCGCTTCCTGCATGTTGTAGAACTTGCCCCCGGGGTCGGTCATGTCCCACAGCACGTCCTTGACGATGTCAAAGCCGATCTCCCTCTTCTTCATGCGCTTCATCACGTCAGCGGTGGTGACGGCTTGACCCTCCAGCTCCTCGAGCTTCTTTCTCACCATCTCATAGATAGGAATGTTGGCGTAAGCGAATTGCTTCGCCTCCAACCCGTCGAGGAACCCGCGCGAACGCGTCTTTCCGAACGCGAGGATAAGACGCTGTATGTCTACCGAGGTCGCAGCCGATATGTCGGCAAGTCGCTTAGCCGTGTCGTAAATCTCGTTATACTGCACGCCAAACGCCGACAGCTGCTTCACGTTCTTAGTCAGCTCCATCACGCCAAATGGCGACTGGCGGGCGAGCCCCTTGATCTGCCCGAACAGTTCAGCCGTTTTGCCCTGGTCCCCGAAAATCGTGTCCATAGCGATTTTCTGATGCTCCAGCTCGCCGCCGATGTCAATGACCTTCTCCAAAAACGCCTGCGCCGCATGAATCGAATACAGCGAAGCCATCGCCGAGCCCAGCTCTCCCGCTATCGTGATATTGCGCCCCATAGCGCTCCCCAGGTTCACCGATGCCGTGGCGTGGGCTTTCGCTGCGTCGGCAGCCCCTATGTGAGCAGCCTTGACCCGGTTGAGCTCCGCAGCCGCAGCGGCGGCTTCCGCTTTCATCATTCTTTGATAACCGACAGCGTCCTTTGCCGTCACGCCGCTCATCCTGTTTAGCGCGGATTGAACGGCATTGCGAGCGTCCTCCGTCTTGACATAAACCGAAATAGGGAACTTATGACCCGACAACGCCTTGTCGATGGAGCGATAAAGAATATCCTTGCTGACCCGCAATCCGAAATACCGGCTCTGTATCTGCATCAACGAAGCCTGAACGCTCTGGGTTATCTCCCTTGCGTCGGCGTGAATCTTCACATTGTAGCGGGTGCCGTTGAGCTTCTGCTGAACCACCTTGGTGAAATTGTCGTTGACAGTGGATATATTCACCAAATACCCATGCCTGTTAAGCACCTTCTCAATCAGCTGCCGCAGCTTTGCCGACTGCACGCCCACCTCCATCTCCGGAGGGTTGTCCTTAGTGGCATCCTTCAGCGCCTTTCGCAGATGCGTGAGTAGCGGAGCGACCTCCACCCTCATCACCTTTCCCTCAGCCGCCTTGGCGAGAGCCTCGCTCGTTATTTTCGGGTCAAGCTCGATCTTAACACCTTTCGGCACCGCCAGCTGGGTGACATCTTTAAGAATCTGAGGCGAGAGGGTGATGTTCGCACCGAGGTTTTTCAGCTTTGCGTTGATTTTGGTGAGATCAGCATCCGTGAGGTCTTTAATCCCCATCGTATACCATAGCGAGCCTAAATTTGCCATACTGCATACAAATTAAAAAGAGCCTATCGCGGATTTCTCCGAAATAAGCTCTCATGGCTTTGTGCAATATGCCCTTGCGGTTAATTAACTACGCAAAGATAGCCGTTTTATAGGAAAATAAAAATATTTAATACTAAAATATTATGACGTAGTTTTCTTAATTTTTACTTTTCATCTCAACAAATTTATATATTTACAAATTCTAAAGACAACCATATCGGGTAATGCTGGTGGGGCTTTGCATAGTCTGCCTTTTAGAGAGGCTTAATCTCTGACAGACTACCGTCAACCGCATCGGTCTAAAGCCGTATGGTATGCCGGGCGAGGTCGCCGATGATAGCTCTCGCTTGGTGAATTAACGATCCATCCGTTCTGCCCTGTGTTCACCTTTCGTCTCACAGCTCGGT
Source organism: Bacteroidales bacterium (assembly GCA_009177195.1). GTDB lineage: Bacteria > Bacteroidota > Bacteroidia > Bacteroidales > Muribaculaceae > Muribaculum. The sequence goes on from WFMA01000228.1 coordinate 2,614, forward strand.
TTGGCAGCTCCCACAGTACCGAGTTTACGATTGCACCCTGCCGTCGATTATCCCGAACAATGCAAAAGCGGCTTACGCCTATAAAAAAAGAAAGCCCCACACTTTTTGGTGTAGGGGGATGGACTGCGGTGTGGGGCTTTCTGATTTCAGCGAGGTTTCATGTCGCTGTTTATCTTCTGCAGTCCATCCCGACGGCAAAAGTAAGACGACATTTCCGTTCTCGCAATAGGGCGAAATCCACAAGTGTTAACAAATGTATAAGGGTTAAGGAGTAATAGCCGGGGCACAAGCTGAAAGCTGCGGCGTTGTGTCACCCATGTTTCACCCCAACATCTAACCCGCATTATATGATTGTTACACAATCCATTATAAAACACAAGTTCAGCTTCCCAAGCTGAGGGTCGCGAGTTCGAGCCTCGTTTGCCGCTCCAACGCTAAATCACTCTGAATAAGTAACTTAGATTGTTTATTCAGAGTGATTTTTGCATATATAAGGAATTTTTAAGTCCTTTTATAAGGTCAGAATAGTGTCAAATAGTGTCAAATGGTGTATTTTTGTGTCAAATGTTTCACCCATGTTTCACCCGTCTTAAATGTTCGGCGGAACATGACGCACAATAAATCTTAACATTGTTCAACATTTAGACAACAATATTTAACAATTATGTTCAAATACAAATTCATCATAGCTAAAGAGAAGAACAACGCATTAAGGCTACGATTGATTAACAATCGAAAAAAAGTCGAGATTTCGTTCGGTGTTAGTCTCACCCCCGAAGACCTTGAAAACGCCCTGTCTGAAAAGCCGAAGCCGCAAAACGTCAAATGGAAGTCTCTGTTGCTCCGCTATGCCGCCAAACTCGATGAGATAAAATGCGACTTGCTCAAAGAAGGGCGCCACGATGAAGATGTAAAAGTGATTCGTGATATTGTGTTGGAACGATGCTTCAACCGTGTGTCAGAAACCACCGAGGAGTCCTCGCAAGACGCTCTCGGTCCATTTGCGACCCATTTCCAGTTATTTATCGATAGCAAAACCAATAAAGGGACAAAGGGTATCTATCAGCATACCCTCGACCGCATAAGGCTGTTTGATGCCGAGATTGACAAAAAGAGCTTTGAGGATGTTGACCTTAAATGGCTGACGGCGTTTGAAGCGTTCTGCGCAAAAACAGCAACTAAAAACGCCCGCAATATCCATCTGAGAAACATAAGGGCTGTGTTCAACAATGCCATTGACTATGAAATTACAAGTGCATATCCGTTTCGGCGTTTCAAAATCCGTCCCGAAGCAACACGCAAACGCTCACTGACTGTCGATGAGTTGCGCGAGTTGTTCAATTACCCTGTCGAGCCATACGCCGAGATATACCGGGATCTTTTCAAACTTATATTCATGTTAATTGGAATCAACGCGGCAGATTTACACGCGCTAAAAGCTATTACCAAGAGTAAGCGCATCGAGTACAAACGCGCAAAGACCGGGCGGCTCTACTCCATCAAGGTCGAGCCCGAAGCAATGGAGATCATCGAGAAGTACCGAGGCGAAAACGGGCTGCTGTGCATTGCGGATCGATGGAGTGACAGCCGCAACTTCCGCCATCAAATAAATAAGGCATTACAGCGCATTGGCGAAGTAGAGCGCAAAGGTCGAGGCGGGAAGAAAATCATTTCATCCGCTTTTCCTGGATTGACTACCTATTGGGCAAGGCACTCATGGGCTACAATAGCCTATTCCATTGGAGTGAGCAAGGATGTGATTGCTCAGGCATTGGGTCATGCTGACGGTCACGACACTACAAATATATACATCAAAGAGGACTTGGCAAAGGTTGATGAAGCTAACCGCAAAGTGCTTGACTGGGTGCTGTATGGCGAAAGCAGAGAATAACTNTAATGCCATCTACTTCGATGGCGATTTTCATTACTCAGACGAACAGGCAGAGCGAGACAATGCAAAAGAACAACATTTTATGCGTAAAGGCACCCCCACCTATCGTATTAGAAACAGCGAGGTCGCAGATGACGCTAAATTGCGCAAAATTTTTACTCAATAACGGAATTGGCACTTAGAGGATAAAGGGCGGCTTGCGTCCTACGTGAAACTCATTCACCCAGTTTTTTCAAAATCTTACGCAGAGCGTCGACTTGCATCATGGCGCCTTCATAGGCTTGCTTGTAGTCAAGGTTATCCTTACTGTCTCCTTGTGCGATCATGGATCCCTCTCCGGTACAAATCCATGCCAGATTCAGTTGCGGGAACACGCGGATAATCCTGCCGAGCATTTCGGTTCCTATATTGCCTTTGCCTGTGTAGATATTATTAGTGATATACTTCGGTGACAGAGAGCATTGGCGCTCAAAGTCAAATTCCGATCTGCACAGTCCTTGCAGCTGCGCCCATTTGACAAACTCGCGCAAGCGGTGGATAGGAGTGGAAGATGTTATTTTTGCTGAGTCCATCCGTGATTGAATTATTTACGCTCCATCAACAGCTCATTCATTCTTTGCAGATGTTCATACGATTTCTGCAAAGATGCAAACCGCTCTTGAAGCATCTTGACCTCGACACGCAAACCGATAAGCTCATCATGCTCCTCCATGTTAATGCCCGTATCATGACTCCCCACACGATTATGGCTACCCACGATTTGAGTCTGACCGCCTTCGCCGATATTATTGTCGAAGAAGAAACCGACGTTCACCCCCAGCCCTTTCGCAAGAGCCTCAAGAGTTTCCACATTGATATTGCCGCCCGCCAATATTTTATCGATAGTTACTCTCGTCAAGCCGCTATCTTTAATTAGTTGAGCCTTAGATATGTTTAGCTCTTGCATCCGGGCGTGGATTTTCTTAATATTTACCATGGCAAAGGCTTTNTATATAAACNATAAANTNTTAAAAAATAGTTAAAATATAAATTTTCNCTTNCAAAATAAAAACTATCNCTTACCTTTGCATCNTTCACTGAACAAAGCAACAAAGACAATACAAAGGTGGTCGGCTCAACTGAGCCAACTATCAATCTTTCATCGCAAAGTTAGCCGATTGCCTTGTATTTTGCAAATTTTAATTAAAGAAATTCACTGAACGGATGTCATTAACACTAAAACAAATCAGATTACTCACCCCGCGGCAGAGATTAATAACCGAATGCGAGACCACAAACGGATTCGGAGCCGCTTGCAGAACCGCCTACAAAGGACGCAAGGAAATTATCGCAGCCGGAGATTATGACTGCGATGTGACTCAGGACAGCCTATCTCAAACCGTCACGGTGAGCATAAAGAAAAAGGAGACGATCGATGAAACGATATGAATACTATTCTTTCCGCGGAACCCACGGAGACGACATTAACCTTTCGCTTGACATGTTGGGCGAAGATGGCTGGGAAGCCTTTGCCATAATCCCCGACGGAGACGAAGCGGTAGTTTACCTCAAAAGAGAAAAGCCATGAACCTGGTAAACATATGCCCTGACATTCCCGATGACTGGTGCGGAGGTAGAGCTGAGACTTCAAGAGTTCTCGGCATCAGCCTAAGAACCCTTGATCGAAAGGCGGCACTTGGTAGACGCTGTAGAGGTATTGACTGGATTCCGGGCAAGCGCGGGAAGATATTCTCAGGAAAAGAAGTGAAGCGCTTCTGGCGCGAATACAGATAAACGGAGCTCCGGCAGCCGCAAAGAGCCGGAAAGCCAATAAGTGATGCAGCACTATACCTGCAACGTGGGACGTAGCTACGAAGTGCCTACTGACTACCAAAGTATGGTTAATAACCGATTGGTCGCTGAACTCAACCGTGTGCATGTTGCACGGACGTACATAGGGGGAGGCGTAAAATACCCGAACAAGCAGAAGCGTTGACATGTCCGCCGAGAGCATAGGGGATAAGACGCAGGAGTAGCGACCCTGCGACAACTGTCATCGCACACAAGACGACAATGGCGTGGTACAGCCGTGCGGACAGACAACATGACAACGAGAAAACAACTCTAAATATGGAAGCCGCATAGCTCAGTTGGTCAGAGCGTTGGATTGATAATCCGAAGGTCGCCGGTTCGAGTCCGGCTGTGGCTACGAAGTAAATTTAAGATAAAACTATGAAACGATTAGTAAAAAGATACGTCCGCAAACGCGTATGGGAATGTGCGTCTAAGTATCTCGGACCGCACCCCTCTGACTGTGATGAGATTGTAGAATGGGTTATGAAAGGTTATCCCTTCCATTGGCGCACAAGATTATGGGCAGCAACAAAAGGGTATAATCGGGGACATAAGTCCCTATATGAGTGGCTTATTAGTCGTTAAATAATTTTATCACCTCACTATAGGGAGTGCGAAGCTGAAAATAT
>WFMA01000132.1 GCA_009177195.1 Bacteroidales bacterium
ATGCCGACAACGAAAGAGAACAAATATCTTCTCATAGGAAATCAAATGCTGCCGCCGGACTCACCTCATTGGCTTTTGATTGGTTTGTAAAGAAAAAGCGTGAGAGCCGTACTGTTTGCTCATCCCGCTATCAGAGGCTCTGGTATTGCCCATTGGAGTAGAATGAGCAAACTTGCAGAGCCTCACGCAGAAATATGCTATACGTCCAAGCCCAACGCTCACGCGCCGAGTGCGGACGGAATATACATATCCACAAGGCATCTACCGTTTGCTTCAATCCTGACTCCAATTGAAATTTACCAGATTTCTGATAGCCAAGAAAGAGCGTCAAGTAAACGCTTTTCGTATGTCAGTTGCAGTCCCACCCACGTTGCCCATGACCGGGCTCTGCGATGCGGTCTGCGACTGCAAAATTATGAAAATTTATTTACATTCCAATAGATTGCTCATAATGAGGATGGAAATTAACGAATACGCCTAATGCAAATTAGAGTTCTTTTCGTAGAAATGATTATAGTTTCATTCCGTTATAGCACTGTTTGGCTTCGTGTTTGTTAAGACCGGGATGGCGGGGCGAGGGAAAAGATGCGGGAAATGTTTTGAGTGAGATAGCTGATTTATAGGTATTTATGTGGTTGTGCTAAAAATAGTTTGAACTAAAAGGCGGGATGGTTGTTTTTTGAAGTGTAGACTGTTCTTAACAAATATAGATTATTCTTAACAGTGGAACTATAACCAAAAACCTTATAAAAAATTATGAAGAAAATTCTTTTGATTGCAGCTTTTGCCGCAGGCGTGTTGACAGCTTCAGCACAGGACGCTCTCCGCGCAACAGGAATCGGTTCTAACTGGTCTGTCGGCTTAGACGGCGGTGTTACAACTCCTCTCAAAAATCATTCATTTTTCGGCGACATGCGCGGAACTGTAGGCGCTCACGTCGCAAAGCAACTTACCCCCACTTTCGGACTGGGCGTTGAGGGACAATTTGGCGTAAACACTTCATCATGGAGCGGACAGAAGAGCGCGACTGCGTTTGACAACCTATATGTCGGCGCCTATGGAACCGTGAACCTCTTCAATCTTTTCTCAGGACGCTACGTGCCCTCACATCGAGTGTTTGATATCGACGCTGTAGCCGGCGCAGGTTGGGGTCGTGACATTTACAATCTTGGCAACGGACAATATCACAACTATTTCGCTACTAAGGCGGGATTGAACTTCAACTTCCACCCAAGCGAAAAGATGACCATCTCATTGAAGCCTTACGTTGCATGGGACATGAGCGATGCTGACGTTCGTTTCACTTCAGCCGCTTACAATGGCAACAAAGCCACATTCAACCTCCTTGCCGGCGTTACCTATAACTTCGGTCCCGGTTTTGAGGCTGTTCGCGAATACAACCAGGCTGAAGTTGACGCTCTCAATGCTCAGGTCAACGCTCTTCGCGCCGAGGTTGCCGCAGCTTCCGCAGCAGCCGCAACATCTCAGGCTGAGGCCGCAGCTCTCGCAGTTCAACTTACCGAGTGCATGAATAAGGCTCCTGAAGTGAAAGTAGTCAAGGAGGAGACCAATACACTCTCAAGCGTGCGTTACGTGTTCTTCCGCATTGGATCGTCGAAGATCACTGCCGACCAGCAGCCCAATGTTGAAATGATCGCAGCATACCTCAAGAACCATCCCGAATCAAAGGTAGTTATCAAGGGCTACGCTTCAAAGGACGGTAACGAAGAATTCAACATCAAGCTTGCAGTAGCGCGTGCAGAAAGCGTTCGCAACGAGCTCATCAAGAAATACGGCATCAAAGCCTCACGCATCCAGGCTGAGGGCGAAGGCATCGGCAACATGTTTACCGAAGAGTCTTGGAACCGCGTTTCAATCTGTACAATCGAAGACTAAGGCTTAGTCATCCAACATTTGAAAAAAATATTCACAGCCGGGACTCGTCCAAGTGTCCCGGCTGTTTTTTATATGTCATTGTGAGATTTGCGTCGGAGCACGGGCGACTTCAGTCTTTTGAGGGCATGACCAACGCAAAGACCGGCGAAGATGAAACCGATTTTTCCGTGGATGCCGCCAATAGTGCTGTGGACGGGAAGTTGACTTAATTTCGACATAAACGATTTAATGTTAACGTCCGGTCGATTGNAGATAGGTCAGTTTCTTAATTTGGAACAACCCGTAGGCGTCCACAAACTTGTCCTGAGCCTGCTGATAGAGAGTCTGCGCATCGAGAAGATCGGTAATGGTTGTCGTTCCGGCATTATAGAAATTTTGATTGAGCCGGAGATTTTCAGCCGACTGCGATATTGACTCCCGGGCGATTTCCATCTGCTTATATGCGGTGTTCAAATCATTCCAGGCGTTTGTCATGGCTATTATAAGCAACTGCGAGTCGTCCTCAAGCTGTGTGCGGGCAATTTGGGTTTCGAGTTTTTTCTTCTTCATGTTGTGAGAGCCTCCCCACCAGTCGGTCAATGGGATTGAGACCGTAACATAGATATTGGCGAAGGTGTGTCCCTGCTCCATCAGGTGCTCATAATTGTAACTTGCTCCGGCGGCGACCATTGGCAGATTGTTGCCCAACGCTATTTTTTGCTCAAGCTCTTTCGCTTTCACGTTTTGAGAGAGCAGCCCGTGACCCACGGTTTGATCGAGACACTCTTCAGGCACCCGATAAATCTCATGGGGAAATTCAGGCACCACTCCCGGAGTGATTTCCGACGCGACATCCACGGAGCCTGATGTTCCTTTGCCCACATATTGGGAAAGTAGCATTCTGACTACCGAAATCCCGTTGTCAAGTTCAGCGCGAGCCACAAGCATCTCGTTCCGTTTCAACTTGACCTCAAGAAGGTCGTGGGTGGTTGTGATGCCGGCGTCGACATAACTCTGCACCTGAGTGGTGAGGGTGTCAAGCATCGCTATCACTTTTTCCAGAGTGTTGTGGCGCGAATGGAGAGAGACGAGTTGCCAATAGTACTGCTCGACATCACGCCTCACTTCGTCGGTTGACTGGCGGTGTTGCAGCCGGCTCACCTCCTCGCCGACATGGGCAAGGCGGTTACCGTTCACAATCCGTCCACCGAGAAAAACGGGCTGAACAAGATTAATCCCCGCCATCGACCCCTTTTTGAGCACGCTGAGATTGAAATCCATGTCCTGAAGAGCAGGGTCGAGCATCGAGAGCGGAAGGTTGAAACTGTGTTGAAGCATTCCGTGATTTGCCGTAAAAGCGATTCCTGCAAGGCTCACTGATGGAAAATATTTGGTGAAAGCTTCCTGCGAAGTCTCGCGTGAAGCCTTCAGCGTGTATTCAGCAGCACGCATCCGGGCGTTGTTTTCAAGAGCCATGCTGACGCATTCGTCAAGCGACAACCGTTGTCCGTTGACTGACACTGAGCATATCAGTGCTACAGCAGCCATGAAGATTAATATTTTTTTCATATTCATGTCGTTGTTTTATTTGGTTTTAGCCATCACTTTCCAGTAGAGGACGGGGATGACTGTGACGATAAAGAAGAAGGTGATGATAGTTCCCCAGAAAATCACTGTTCCCATCGGTCGCCACAAGGGAGTGCCGGTGAGCACCATCGGGAGCACACCCATCGAAGCAGCCGCCGAGGTGAGNAATATGGGACNCATNCGCCGCTCGGCGCNATGGAAAATAGCCTCTNTGACGNTCATTCACTNCTGACCGCTGCAGCTCCTCGGCGTAATCAATCATGATGATGACGTTTCTCACGAGAATACCCATCAGGGAGATGAAGCCGAGCGTGCATGTAAGCGACAGCACTTCGCCCTGGACAGCCAGTCCGATGCCCGCGCCGGGGATGCACAGCACAATGCAGAACAGCAGCAGAGCCGACGTTGCCACATTCTTATAGTGGGACAACAGGATGAAGAAAATAATCACCACAGCCATGAGCAGGGCGGATATGNTCGGAGGCCACATTTCCTCCGACTGGCTGTAGTCGCCGCCATATTCAATCGTGACCCCTTCGGGCAACTGCAAGTGTTTCAGTTGTTTCTGCAATTGGCTTGTCACGGTAAGCGCGAACGCGCCGCGTTCAACTTCGGAGCTGATTGTTATACATGGGATTCCGTTGCGATGAGAAAGCTGTCCGTAATTCCATGATGGCGCCACTTCGGCGATTTGACGCAAGGGAGCGGAAGCTAAGCCCATAACCGGGAGCAACTCGTTGCGGAGATCGCTGACATCGGAGCGCTCGGAGGTGGGGGTGCGGAACACCACGGGAGTGGCATAAGTGCCGTCCCACAGCGTGGCTACCGGTATGCCTGAATTCGTGTATCTCATTGCGAGATTGGCTTCAAGCATCATATCGCTCATGCCCATGCGCGACATGGTAGTGAAATTGGGCGACACCTGCGCCGCCACAAGCGGAGCGTTGAGGCTGCTGCTTGCGAGATTAATCTCAGGGATTGAACGCATCACGGCAATAACGGAATCGGAAACGGCATGCAGGACGGAATAATCGCTACCTTTAATGCGCACCTCTATCGGATAGGCGGCGTTGGAATAGGACAGCTGCTTGAAACGAATCTTCGCCTCGGGGAAATAGTCGCGATATTTCGCCGTGTACTCATTCAGGATATCTATAGTGGCTTCGTTGCTTGAGGTGTTTACTATGAACTGGGCGAAATTGGGTCCTCCCACCTGAGGCGCGTAAGTGGTTTGGAATCGCGGCGAGGAGCAGCCATGGAAATTTGCAACCGACACCACTCTATCGTCTTTGCTCAGGATGGCGGCAAGAGAGTCGGCCACAATGTTTGTCTGAGCCAACGGAGTGCCCGTTGGGAGATAAATCTCCACTGCAAACTGATTGCGCTCGGCAATCGGCATCAACTGCATGGGACGAGTCATCAACAGCAATCCTCCGCCGACGGTTAACACGAGCGCAAGCGCCAATACCGCCCAAGGATGGTTGAAGCATACACCAAGTAGCTTATCATATCCAGCTTGCATGGAACGCAGCAAAGAGAAATGTTTCTTGCCATTTTGGGAATCATCGCCGGCAACGTCGGCAACTTTCGCCGGCTTGATGAAGCGATATTGCAGGAATGGGACCAACAGCTCCGCAATGAGAAGCGATCCCATGAGAATGAGAGAAATAGCCCACGGGAAATCAGTCAAGAAATCGCGGAACATTCCCGTCATGGTAATCAGGAACGGGAAGAAAGTGATGGAAATGGCGAGAGTAGCCGAGAAGATAGACTTGAGGAATTCAGATGCCGACCTGATTGTGGCTTCCTTTCGGTCCATGCCTTCGCCAATCAACTCCACNTNGTCGTCNATNATCANCACCGAGTNGNCGACAATCATACCCANCGACACGNTTAGACAGGCGAATGNCACGNTGNTGAGTNCNANNCCAAAGACANAGNAGAGNCCCANNGAGATGAAGATTGTTATCGGAATGGTTGCGGCGGCAATCAGCGCCACCCTTATCGGGAGAAGCAGCACTATCACCACGATAACCGCAATGACAGCAATGAGGAGTTCCCTGAGAAAATCCATGACACTGCTGTTGACTACCTCGGGCTGGTTGGTGATTCGGAAGATGGTCACGTCTTCAGGCAGCTCCGATTGAAATGCGAAGAGTTGTTTCTCGACTTGGCGTCCCATCTCAACTATATTGTTGCCTTTTTTCATTTCAACCGACAGGAGGATACATTTGCGCCCGTTGTTGGTGATGAACGACGTCGGTTCGGGGTATTCGCGCTTCACTTCAGCGATATCCCTTAGTCTCACTACCTCTCCACCGGGCGTGGAGAGAACGATTTGGTCGGCGATATCGGCGACGGAGTTCAGCGGATTGTCGACGTAGATTGGAGATGTGTAGGAATCGGACCTTATTTCGCCGCCTGTCGTGCGGAATCCTTTAGCAAAAAGGGTTGCCGCCAGCGTTTTTTCGGAAATGCCGTAATGAGAAAGCCTTTCCGGATCGATGTTTATGGAAATCTGCTCGTTTTGCTTGCCGTAAACATTCATTGTGCCTACGCTTTCGACCGTGCGAAGCCGATCCTGAAGCTTGTCCATGTAATCGCCCAGCTCCCGATAGGTCTTGTCTTCGCTCTCCATCGTTATGAGCAGTGCCGAGGTGTCGCCAAAGTTTGATATCACCTCGACGGCAAGCACGCCCGGAGGAAGTTGCTGTTTCACGCTGCTCAGCTCGCGGCTGAACGTGTTCCAGAAAGAATCCGTATCAGTTATCTTGTCGTCGAGTTCCACATAAATCATCACCATGCCGTCGGTGGCATTGGATGTTGTTTTGACCTTGTTGACCTCTTTGAACCCGAAAACGAAGTTCTCCAACGGTTTAAGCACTTGTTGCTCCATTTCAAGGGATGTCGCTCCGGGATATACGGCGACAAGGACCCCCTCGCGGATGGTGAAGTTGGGAAACTCGTTTTTATTCATTGTCTGGAGCGCATAAACGCCAAAAATGACCAGTATGCACACCATCAGCACCACCACATTGGCATACTTCACTCCCCATGCGACGAGCGGAGAGTTTTTGACAGGAGGAAGTTTTGACAGCAACCCTCCTTCTACAGGTTTATTTGAAGAATCCATATCGGTCTATTTAATTGATGGAAGTGACCTTTGTTCCTTGAGACACCTTTTCAGTTCCGGCTATAATCACACTGTCGCCGCTGCTCAATCCCGCTTCGACCATCACGCCCTCCGGGAGCATCGCGCCGGGCTGAACAACCCGCTTCCTCGCCACACCCGCTGAATCAAGCCACACGAAGTGGGTGTTGTCGGCTGCAAGTAACACTGCCGACACGGGAAGTATGACCCCTTCGACGGTGGAGCTGTTTTCGACAAGAACTTCGCATATCATGCCGGGAAGAAGCTTCCCTTCAGAGTTGTCGACCTGATATTTTACCTGATAGGAGCGTGACAACGGGTTGGCTGCAACAGCTTTTTCCACCAGCTTGCCGGAATAAACCTCTCCATTCGATGCTTTTGTCGTGATCATAGCGGCGGAACCGTTGGAGAACTTGTCGATTTCANNTTCAGNANNTNAAATGCCCACTTTCACGGAGCGTATGTCGACAATCTTCGCTACCGGCATGCCCGGAGCAATCGTTTGACCGACGGAGGCGAGTTTCTCCGACACCACCCCCGACACAGGCGCATACAGCTTAGCGTCGTTAAGAGCAATTCGTGCTATTTCAGCGGCATTTTCCGCCTGACTTAATTTACTCTTCACCTCTACCCATTTTATGTCGGGCAGAGAATTCGAGTCATGAAGAAGTTTCATCCTGTTGTAGGCATCCTTGGCTTGGTCAAGGGTTGCCTTGGCGATATCGTAGGCGCTTCTTAACGAGCCGTCATCAAGAGTCCCTATCAACTGTCCCTTTTTCACTCTTTCGCCCTCCGACACCGATAGCGTTTTGATAGTCCCTGCGGCAGAAAAGCTTACCACGGTACCGCTTTCCTCTTCAACAGTGCCTGAGTAGGAGTAGTTTCTTTCCACGCCGTTATTGGCGACCGCCATGGTCTTCACCCTTACCGCAGGGCGCGGAGTGTTGTTTTCTTTGGAATCGTGCTTGCATGCGGAGAATGCGACCAGTAAAATTGTCAAGGGGAATACCCGACACACCAATTGGAACTTCATATTTGTGATGTTACAGTTTGTTATTTATCAATGCGCAAAGTTACATTCCAATGTGCCGCATGTAAATGTCAACTTTATGGAAAAAATTGTCAGATGGTTCGATTGTCGGACCTATTGACTTTGAATAACCGTTTAAAATCGCTTATTTTGCAACAGAAATATGATTTTTACAATGGTTACACCTCTCAATATATCAACCCTGAGTCTAAGCCCCGAGAATGACACGGGGCGCGTTTTCGACATGACGGGCAGATGTGCGTTCGCTATCTGCTCGGAAGGCGACTTCGACATCAGAATCCTTAATGAGGAGTATCGCGTTGAAGGTTATTGCATTTTTGCATGTATGCCCTTTGTGAATGTTGAGATCGTGAGAATAAGGAGAGTGGGTAAAATCATTTTGGGCGGCATACTGCTTGAGGATGTGTTGGCGGTGATCAACCGCACAGTCAATAGCAGCACTCTGCTCGCCATTCAGCAAACGCCCCTAGTCTATATCGGCGACGATCAGTTCGCTTACCTTAACGCATCGATTGAGATGTATTTAAAGGAATTGTCCGACAGTCTCCAAGGGGCAATCGACAACCCTTGCCGGCAGATTGACAATGAAATAGTCCATTGCCACAGCCGTCTCATCGTTGCGCAGGTTATAAAAGTGTATTTCGCCAATATGCCGATGGATGTTAAAGGTCACACCAACCGCGACATTATCTTCCAGCTGTTTATGCTCGACCTTTATATCAATTGCAGGGAGCAAAGGAATGTGAAGTTCTATGCGTCCCGTTCGACTGTCAGTATTAAATATTTTTCCACGATAGTGAGGCAATTGTCAGGCTCAAGCCCGTCAGATTTAATTGAACGGGTTGTGGTCGGCGAGGCTAAATCGATGCTTAATGATATCCATCGAAGCATAAAGGACATCGCCACGTCGCTAAACTTTCCCGACGCGCCCACCTTCACAAAATACTTCCACCGAGTGACCGGCGTGACTCCGAAAGCCTATCGCAAATCCCTGATGTAAGAGTTAATCATCGATTATAAAAATGGCAAGATTTCATGAAAAATCTGAAATCTTGCCATTGATGTTCAATCGTTTTTCCGCGGGGATTATACCTGCAAGATCTTCGGTTGATACTCGTTATTTTATCGTGTTGGAATTCTGATTGTAGGCTTTAGCCACGCATTTCCATTCGCCATTAAGCTTAAGAAGGAGCAGGAAGTCGGTGAAATCAATGCGTCCGCCCCAGCCCTCTTCAAGCACTCGAACCACGGCAACCGTNTCTTCCACGGCGAGCACGTCAATGCGCGCTTTGAAATTGTCGCCNGCNNCAACGCTGTCCACATTATGATAAAACTGCNGGATCGAGCNATGCTCCAGCANTCCGTCGAGCATACCGAAAAGAACAGCATCCTCAGTGAAAAGAGTTTTGGCATACTTGCTGTTGCCCTCGGCAACGCTTTTGACAAATTTTTCGGCAGCCTTTGCAACTGCCTCGTATTCCTTAATCGGATCTCTCATGTCTTTGATTTTTAATTGGTTTTTACGTTTGCAAAACTAATACGGTATTTCGACCGTTGCAAGTACCGAAAAATTATTCATATACCGAAAAATTTTTCGGTATACTGATTTTCAGTAATATTACCTACCTTTGCGTCCAATTAAATATCAAGATTTTGAAATGGCATACGAAAAAAAGATACCAGTAGACCTTGACTGCCCTTTAAGACTCACTATGAGCCTTATCGAATCGAAATGGAAATCGTGCATACTTGACGAACTCCGTTCAGGGAGCCCTATGCGTCCGAGCGAAATTCACAAATGCCTTCCTGAAGCAGCTCCCAGAGTGCTTGATATACAGCTTAAAGAGCTGGTGGAGGACGGCTTGGTGGGAAAAACTATTTTTCCTGAGCTCCCTCCGCGCTCGGAATATGTGATTTCGGAACTTGGCAAATCGCTCCTCCCCATCATTGACATGATGCTTCGATGGGGAGAGGAGCATTTTGACATCTTTGAGAAAAAATACGGGAAATAATTCTTCTTCAGGGAATTGTGCCGATCCCGAATTGGACCTGCTTTATTTCCGGCGGTCAATTCGGCAAGCGGCTCCGAGGCATTCTACGGGATATTCGGGATGGCGTTGAAACCAGGTGACGGCATAAGGACAGGTTGCGGCTATTTTATTACCGTCAGCCAATATTTTGTCGGCAGCGAGTTTCACAAGCTGCCCTGCGATGCCTTGCCCTCTCAGGGAATTGTCAACAAAGGTGTGATTGATAGTCGCTATCCCGTTTCTCTCAGGAAAGGTTACCTCAGCCAACAGCCCGCCCGACGGGTCGGTGGCATAAATACGGTTGTGTTCTGTTATAAAATCCATTGTCATAGTATTTTGATGATTATAACATAATAACATACATCGCCATCGGATAGTTGCGGTAAGACGCTCAATAATCTGCTTGGCGGGTTGAACATTAGCGGAGGATTATCTGTTTTAAAGAAAAAGAATTTTTTCACTTCAGTTTTAGCACTATGAACATTCAAGAAATCCTCAGCCAGCTCACTGCCAAATTCGGTAACTCATTTGACGTTTCAAAGGTCACTGACCTTCTTAAAACACTCGATCTTAAGAATCTTTCTCTCACTGACATCATCTCGAAACTCAGCGCGAGCGGACTTCTCAATAA
>WFMA01000224.1 GCA_009177195.1 Bacteroidales bacterium
CGGTACAATGGCGATTCGCGGTATCTCTTCAATGAGTTCTGAAGGCGCAAGCCCTCTTTATATTGTTGACGGTGTAGCCGTGAGCGATATCAGCACCATCAATCCTCAGGATATCCAGAGCATGGAGGTGTTGAAGGATGCCGCTTCGGCAGCTATCTACGGTTCTCGTTCGGCAGCCGGTGTGATCATCATCACTACCAAGCGCGGACAGGAAGGCAAGCCGAAAATCAACATCCGCTACAGCCACAAGATTGAGAAGCTCGGTCACAAAATCGACCAGGCTAATGCTAAAGAACGCTATTTGTTTGAGCAGAAGACCTCAGCCGGTCTTGCTCTCAGCAACGTGCAGACCGACTCTCTTAACCCCACCAGAACAGCCGACAATGACATGCTTGACCTCGTGACCCGCACAGCTCACACTAATGATGTCAGCCTCAACGTGAGCGGTTCTATCAAGGATAAGATGAACTACTATGCAAGTTTCGGATTCCTTGACCAGCAGGGTATCGTGATCAACAGTAATTTCCGCCGTTTCAATATCCGCACAAATGTGGATTACAACATGACACCTAACTTTAAAGTGTCGACTAATGTTGAATTGGCTTATACGCAACGCAATATCGTAGATGAAGGTGTCATCTTGATGCAGGGTCTCCGTCGTCCGCCGGCAATGGCTCTTTACTTCCCCGACGGATCGTTCATCTATTATAACGGCGGTCAGCGTAACCCGATCGCTCAGGCTAAGGAAAGAACAAACGAGCGCAACCAGTACTCGATGCGTTTCACCGAGAAAGCTGAATATAACTTCCTCAAGCACTTTACTTGGGTTGGACAGGCTACAGGTCGCTACAATGTGACCCGCACCGACTACCTCAACACTGCAAAGCTGTCGAACTCTACTTCGGAAGGTCGCAACCAGGTGGCTCTCGCACGCTATCTTGCTGCTGAAACTTACCTGACTTGGAACCAGCGATTTGGGAAACATAATCCTTATGGAACAATCGGTGCTTCTATCGAAGACTGGCGTGACGAATCATTAAACATCTACGGTAGTGACCACGTGTCAGAAAGTATTATCACAAGTAACGCTTTCCAGGTTCTAAACCTCACCAATACCCGTTCTAACTATTCGACCCACTCGATGGTCGGTTTCTTTGCCCGCGTAGGTTACTCTTACGACAGTAAGTATATCATCAACGCTTCTATCCGTCGTGACGGTTCTTCTCGCTTTGTCGGTCATCGTTGGGGTTGGTTCCCGTCAGTGTCAGCGTTGTGGCGTTTCTCTGCCGAGCCTTTCATGAAATGGAGCCGCGACTGGCTTGCCGACGCCAAGGTGCGTTACAGCTACGGTGAAACCGGTGTGCAGAGCGTAGGCAACTACGATGCGATCAACACTTACACCATCAGCCACTATTATAATGGTGTAGCTTCGGTTTACCAGAACAGCCGTCTTGCCAACGTGAACCTCTCTTGGGAATCTTCTCGAATGACCAACGTGGGTATCGACCTTTCATTCCTTAACGGACGCATTTCATTCACTGCCGACTGGTATAACAAGGCTACAAAAGACCTTCTTGCCGATGAGCAGATTCCGACTGAAAACGGTGTGTCCAACATGCGCGTGAACTTCGGTTCAATCCGCAACCGCGGTGTTGAGCTTTCGCTTAACGGTTATCCTATCCAGACCCGTAACTTCTCTTGGCAAACCGGTTTCAATATCTCGTTTAATAGAAATGAGATCACCAAGCTTGCCGACGGAAACGCTTACCTCGAGGATAGCAAATACTGGATTGAAGAGGGCGGACAAATCGGACAATGGTATGGTTACAAATACTTGGGTATCTATCCCACAGACGAAGCTAACGCCTATGTTGTGAACAGCGATGGTACATTCGGCGAGCGTCTTACTCCGATTTACGAGCGTGACCCCAATAACTATAATAACTGGGTATACGGTTCAAACGGCAAGCCTCAGTTCTCTCACTATGAGACTTCCGACGGTAACGTATATGACGGTGAAGTCGGCAAGATGACTGCTCAGAACACTGTTGCCGGTGGTGGTGACGTTATCTGGGAAGACGTTAACCATGACGGTATCATCGGCGACGCTGACCGTCAGAAACTCGGTAGAGCTCTCCCGACCACTTATTTCGGATGGCAGAACACCCTTACTTATAAAGCGTTCTCACTGTCGTTCTCATTCTATGGCAGCTTCGGTAACAAGATTTACAGCAAGATGACCTACGACATGAACCAGTTCTCGTCAAGCAACCACACTCCGCTCGCTCACTTCATCTATGCTATCTGGAAATTCCAGGGTCAGTACACCAGCATGTATAAGGGAACAAATGCGACTCAGGGTGTGAAAAACGCTCGCGAACTTTCTTCACAGTTCCTCCACTGCGGTGATTACCTCCGTCTTGACAACGTGAGATTTACTTACCGCATGCCTCGCAAGATTTCTACAAAATTCCTTGCCACCGACTTCAATGTCTACATCTATGGAAAGAATCTTGCAACCTGGACTAAATATCCCGGATTTGACCCGTCAAATATCTCTAACAGCAATCCCTTGCGTCCGGGTATTGACAGCGGCCGTTATCCTCGTTCGAAAGAACTCGGTTTTGGATTTAACGTAACATTCTAACGATCATGAAATTAAAATCATATATCACATTAGCGGGCGTTGCGCTGGGAATGACTCTTACTTCATGTAACGACTTCCTCGACCGCGAGCCTATAAGCGACCTCTCAACCGGTATCTACTGGAAGACTGAGGCTGATATCAAGACATGGAATTCCGGCATGTACTATGGATTGCAGTCGACTCTCCAGTCCAACCTCTACGCTTGGGGTGATCTTCGTTCAGGAGTCTTCAATCCCTCAGGTACAAGCTATGACAAGGCTATCCTTTACAATGGTTTGACTTCTTCTCACGGAACTACGAGCTGGACCAATCTTTATGCCACTATCTATCGCGCTAACGCAGGATTGAAGCACATTCCTGAAACCGGTCTCGGTCCCACAGTAATCAATCCTTATCTTGGACAGGCTTACGCAATGCGTGCCTTGATGTATTTCTACGCTATCCGCGTGTGGGGCGACGTGCCTCTGATTCTTGAGCCTTACGAGGACAACTCGACTCAGGAGAAATATTATCCGCGCACTGAAGTGGCTACTGTATTGGAGCAGATTCTTCAGGACCTTGATGACGCAGCCACNTGCTTCGGTCCCGAACTCAATATGTCCAACGCAAACAAGTATTATCTTAACCGCGGCGCCGTTCAGGCAATCAAGGTGGATGTGCTTATGTGGGCTCATCGTTATGAGGATGCAAAACTCGAAGCGAAGAAACTTATAGACAACTACGGCTATAAGATGGAGCTTGACACAGAAACATATTATGACATGTTCCGTCGTTCTCCGCTGGCACCTGTTAGCGCCAAGGATACTGAAATTATTTTCAGCATGTATTGGGACTTCAATGAATATGGCAACGGTCTCGCATTCGCTCAGTATTTCGCATCGGGTTCCAACACCATTCCTTACAAGTTGTCAAAAGCAACTTATAACAAGGTGCTTCCGTTGACTAAGACCAATGCCGATGTTCGCGCTTCGCTCATTCTTGACACATTGAAGATGAGCGCCTCTTGCAAGAGCCAGCTTAAAGTTACCGAGTACACTCTTGACGAGGACAGCTACGGTGTTACGAACGTGATTCCGTCGTGCCCTAAATTCTCTACTCATGACGCATCAGCCAATGACGGCGCCGGAGGTTTCTCTTATCTTGTAAACAAGGAGTGTGACTATCACGTGCCCATCTATCGTCTCGCCTACATCAAGATGCTTTACGCTGAGGCGCTTATCATGACAAATGATAATGTTCAGGAGGCTATTGATATCGTCAACGAACTTCGCACCCGCGCCGGTAACGCTGATCTCGCATCGCTTGCCGACTATCCTACTCAGACCGACCGCATCAAGCTTCTTCTTGACGAGGGTATCATGGAGTTCTGGTGTGAGGGTAAGCACTGGTTCAACCTCGTGCGCACCCACATGGTTAAGGAATATCTCGACCCCATCTATGCAACTCGTGGAGATGAATCTCTGCAAGACGGATTTGATTATGGCGTTGCTGATCCGGGTCCCGACCACATCGGCGGTTTCGGACGCTTGTTGTGGCCTTTGAATCAGGATGTGTTCCGCAAGAACCCCTACATGAAGGGTCAGCAGAATCTTCCTTATGACGAATAATCATTAATAAACAAAGGAATAATTATCATGAAATATTTGAAATATATATTGATTCTTCCGTGTCTGTTCACGATGGTAGCATGCGGACTGGACTATCAGAAGGATCACGATTATAAGGCGCGCCCTTCAGATAATCACATCCACATGAATGCATGGGATTTTATCAACAGCCGTCCTGATATATTCTCTACTCTTATCGAGGGTATCGAATATGCCGAGATTGACAAGTCGGTCTTCACCGAGCCGGGAAACACCTATCTGCTCTTGACCAACAACGCTCTCAGCGAATGGGAATCTAACGGAAACTGCTACTGGAGCCGCAATAAAGTTCAGACTGTCTATGAAGGACAGCCGATGACGATACGCGCGGTGACCTGGAATCAGTATCCCAAGGAACAGGTTCGCGAACTTATCCTTTATCATATCATCAAGGGCGAGTGGTCCTACGACAACATCTCTACCGACACAAAATGGTATGAAACGAAGGGAAATGGTAAGTTTACTTATACTAATCGCGAGGGTGTGACTCTGGAGGGTGATACCGCAGTGATTTCAATGGTGATCAGAATGGTGCGTGAAGCTCCGATCCAGCTTAACAACTGGGAGTGGAACTATCGCGGTGTATTGAGTGAGACAACAGGCTCGTTGCGCTCTTCCAACTTGAAGGCAACCAACGGCTATATCCATGTCACTGACTACTATCTCGAACGTCCGACTCGCGCTTTCTTGGAACTTGAATAATAAAAAAACGTGAATCATGAAAAAGAATATTTTATATATATTGATGATGGTTGTGATGCTTGCATCTTGCAAAGATGACAGCGAGGTTACAATCCATTCATTGAATACTTTCGGCAATAAATTGAGTCGCAATGACAAGACGAAAGTGTTTGTTTCAGTCGAGACTTCCGACGAGCTTGACACTTCCTACAGCTGGGGTTGCGACGGCGGATCATTCACCAACTCTGACGGATTGTTCCAGAATGTTTGGGTAGCTCCCAACGAGCCCGGCGAATATGAACTGTGGGTGACTGTTAAGTGTGGCGGAAAGAAGGAAACCCGCCGCGCGAAGATGACCGTGACCGATGAGCTCTATTTCCGCGATTTTGAGACTCCTTATTATAATGACGGATACTCAGCCAATAACATGACTGTGGCTCAGAGCAATGGTACTGCGAAGCTTACTTCAAGCAATGCCAACGGTCGTTGGAGAATCGTTTGGATCAATAAACTGACTGATCCCGTGATGATTCCTCATTCACAGCAGATAACTTATAAGTGGGATTCTATGAACGGAACAAATGACCATTTCCGTCAGCGTTTCAAATTCAATAACACTTACAAGGATTTGGTTTATCTTGACCACGTGCAGTTTGAAAGCCGTTTTTCTACCGGTGAAGGCGCATGGACTGTTCAGGTCTACAACTCAAATCGCGGCGGTACAGTGTCGACCACTGTTGCAGTTCCCGGCACTCCCGTGAAACTGGCTAAGAATGTAAATGCCAGAGGCGCGATGACAATCGATGCCAACTGGAACGCTTACTACTATGTGGACGGCAATCTGATTTCCCAGATTGACCTGAAGCCTATTCTTGCCGACCTCGGAGTAACACAATACACCGGCGCTACTGTTCAGGAATCAATGGTGAGCTTGAATAACAAACTTCAGGTTTATCTCGATGACTGGTGCAACCTCGATAATGGAACAATCCTAAAGGGAGAACCCATTGTTCGTTAATCTTCAGTGAATCTAAAAGGGTGTGTTATATTGGGTATAGTATAACACACCCGCTTTTTATAAATTATATTGTTGAATATGAGAAAACTAAGTTTAATTTTAGTTCTGCTCCTCGCCGCTCTTTCTGCAGGGGCTTATTCTNAGTTGGATNGTANTGTAGTCNATGAAGAAGGAAAGGCTGTGGCNAAGATTCCCATGAGACNCAATGGAGAAATAAAGAATNANAAGAGCAATGGCAAGGGCNCTTTTAGCTTCAAGAAAGTTTTTGAGGGCGACACGCTGATGGTGTTTCCCGCCGACGGTCTTGTGGCAAAAATTCCTTTGCGCGAACTTCCGAAGATGACCATCTATATGGGCGTTAACGCATTGCGCATGGAATATGACGGCGAGGGGACATCAGCCACAATAATGTATGAGGAATACAAGCCTGTAGAATTTGACCCGAATGTGCTGACCCGCGACCAGATTCGCCGCTTTGAAACATCGGATCTTATCGAAACATTGCGCGGACGCATTGCCGGATTGGTTATTGATGATGATGAAAACGGAACTGTGGCGAGAATGCGGGGAGTGACTTCGTCGACCAATTTCGAACCGCTTTTCGTTGTCGACGGAGTGAAATACAATTCTTTAATGGATGTGAACAATTCGGTGAATATCGAGACAGTGGACCGTATTGAAGTGCTCAAGGACGGCTCTTCCTATGGAATGGACGCCGCCAAAGGCGTGGATCTCATTACCACCTGTCGATAATATCTCACCAAAATCTCTCCAGCATTATGAGAAAGATG
>WFMA01000021.1 GCA_009177195.1 Bacteroidales bacterium
TGCTTTTTCTGCCACTTTCCATGCGATACTCTTGTCGTTGAGCGCGCCAAAGATGATACCGCGTTTACCTTTTAATAAGTTATAACTCATAATATTCTATCTAAATCGATGCAAAGTTAACAACTTTCAGTCACATAACCAAATAAAGAAGCTACAGCTCGTCATCATGATGCGATGCTACTTCTTTGAATATCCGATCGTGTAGACGAGTATCGCCCCGTTGGCTCCATTCACTCCGTAGAGCGGCGCCTCCTTCAGCACTTCCACACGGTCGATGTCGTAAATGCTGACTCCGTCAAATGAATCGACAATCAGTCCGTCGACAACGAATAGCGGCGTTGATGACATGTGGAAACTTTTAGTGCCGCGGATATTGACATTGCCGTTTGAGATATAAAGTCCCGAGACCTTGCCTTGCAGAGCGGAAAGCAAGTCCTGTTTTCCGGTTCGGCGCAGTTCTTCTCCGCTTATTCCGGCGCTTGAGCCTGTGGCTTCGCGACGCTTAACCCAATTATAGCCCGAAGCCACCATTTCATCGTCGGTCGATTTTCTGAAGCCGCCTTGGTCGGCAAGATATATTTTAAGACCCTTGCTGCCCTCCACCGGAATGAGATAAGGCTCCTTGCGTTTTTTCGTGATGATCTTGAGCGTGTCATTTGCCGTTACGTTGGTCAGTCCGAATTTCCCGTGTTTATCCGTGCGGGCATATTTATCAGGTGAAATAACGTATATGCGCGCGTCCTTCACGGGGAGACCGTCGGTATTCAATAAAAGTCCGTTGAACGGCTCGTCGTCACCCATTCCTATAAACGGCACTGCGATGAATATTGCTGATAACAAGGCTTTAATCTTCATCATTGTTTCATGGTTTTGGTTTATAATAATGGCAAATATATTGAAACTTGGGCAATTATGCAAATCATGCGGCGGAGCATTGTCATCGCTGCGTTACTTTTTTTGACATTGGTAATTGGAAAAAATGTATTTTTGCAGAAATATTAATACTTGAATGAGATGGCAGTTTCCATATTAGCTAAATCGTTGTCGATAGGGTATCGGTCAGGCAAAAGTGACAAGGTGATTGAAGAGAATATCTCGTTTAGTTTGCGTTCAGGCGAGCTGGTGTGCCTGATCGGTCCTAACGGTGCCGGCAAGTCAACGCTCATGAAAACACTGTCGGGATTCCTGCCCCCTTTGGGAGGGGAGATTGTCATTGAGGGCAAGGAATTGTCGTCCTATTCCAATATTGAGATGGCTAAAACGGTGGGAGTGGTGTTGACCGAGCGTGTCAGTGCCGAGAACATGACCGTAGAGGAGCTTGTGGGACTTGGCAGAAGCCCTTATGCCGATTTTTGGGGCGCTTTGTCGGCGGCTGATAAAAAGATTGTGGGGGAGGCGATGGAACTTGTAGGGATAACGGAGCTTGCCGGCAGATATGTGGTGTCGCTTTCCGATGGCGAGCGGCAGAAAGCGATGATTGCGAAAGCTATCGCGCAAGAAACGCCTATCATCATTCTCGATGAGCCGACAGCCTTTCTCGACTATCCAAGCAAGGCTGAAATCATGAAACTGTTGAAGTCGCTCGCCGAGGCTAAGAACAAAACAGTCTTTCTTTCGACCCATGATTTGGAGATCGCCCTTCAGATTGCTGACAAACTGATATTGATGGATCGCCCTCATGGAGTGACTGCGNGCGNCACTGCGCGGNTTGTCNCCNACGGCGCNGTGNGGCGTTACTTTCAATCGGGGATGTGTGAGTTTCGATGCCGAAACACGCCGATTTCTGATTTCGTGATTTGCCGATAAAGGTATTGTTTCATCAGCGCGGTAATTGTTAAATTCTGTTATTATTTATACTGAGTTTAAATAAAAGGCGTGGATTGTTATTCAAATATCATGGGAATTTGTGATATTTGCATTAATTTTCACAATTAGAATTAACTCGGATTAATAATATATATGAGGCTTGCCGAACTGAAAACCGGAGAATCAGGTATCGTAGTCAAAATTCTCGGTCATGGGGCTTTCCGAAAGCGCATGATCGAGATGGGTTTTGTAAAGGGTCAGGTCATCACATCGGTGCTGAACGCGCCGTTGAAAGACCCCATCAAATATAGCATCATGGGTTATGAGCTTTCACTGCGTCGCAGCGAAGCCGAGATGGTCGAGATACTTCCGCTGCCTCAGGAGGAGAATCAGCCTGAATTCAATCACGTAAATACGATATCCGACGATATGCCGGTGGTTGAACGCTATAATGGCAAGTCGAAGACTATCAATGTAGCGTTAATCGGAAATCCTAATTGTGGAAAGACCTCGTTGTTCAACGCCGCTTCAGGAGCGAAGGAGCATGTGGGGAATTATAGCGGAGTCACTGTCGATGCCAAGGAAGGGCGATTCAATTACGGAGGCTACGAGTTCAATATCGTGGATCTGCCGGGAACATATTCGTTGTCGTGCTACTCTCCCGAAGAGCTCTACGTGCGTCGTTATCTGCGAAACGAGATGCCCGACGTGATCATCAATGTGGTGGTGGCGTCCAATCTGGAACGCAATCTCTATCTCACTACCGAGCTCATTGACATGGACCGCTCGATGGTGATAGCCCTTAATATGTATGACGAACTGGAGCGCTCGGGAAGCTCCATNGNTTATAAACTGCTCGGTGAAATGATCGGGGTNCCTATCGTGCCGACTGTGTCGCGCACCGGCGAGGGGATTAAAGAATTGTTTGAAACGGTAATCCGTGTTTATGAAGGGCGCGATGAAGCCGTGAGACACATTCATGTCAACCTCGGACAGGAGATCGAAACCGGAGTAGGGCGCATAAAGGATTTGATCAAGGCTGACGGCTCGGTGGGTGTGCATTTCTCGCCCCGATACCTGGCTATAAAGATGCTTGAACAGGACAACGAGGCTCAGCGCATTTTGAGCGAATCGGCTGACTATAAGAAGCTATGCACTGTGCGTGATGAAGAAGTGGCGCGTATCGAACGCAACACGAACGAGGATATCACATCGCTGATTGCGAATGAGAAATATGGATTCATCGCCGGCGCTCTCGCCGAGACTTTTCATCGCAAAAAAGAGCGTGACGATGCGAAAACCACCCGCATAATAGATGCTTTCGTCACCAATAAGGTGTTTGGATTCCCGCTGTTTCTGCTGATAATGCTGTTCATCTTCTGGTGTACGTTTGAGATCGGTTCCTATCCTATGGGGTGGATTGAATGGCTTGTCGCCAANATNTCCGANCTNGTGCAGCANTTGATGCCCGACGGTCCGCTGAAAGACCTGATTGCCGACGGCATAATAGGCGGNGTTGGNGGCGTGATCGTGTTTTTGCCGAATATTCTCATCTTGTATTTCTTTATTTCNTTCATGGAGGATTCGGGCTACATGGCTCGCGCGGCATTTATAATGGATAAGATCATGCACAAGATAGGGCTTCATGGAAAATCATTTATTCCGCTGGTGATGGGATTCGGATGTAATGTGCCCGCCATCATGTCGGCTCGCGCTATCGAGAGCCGCAGCAGCCGCATCATTACNGTGCTCATAAATCCGTTTATGTCATGCTCGGCGCGACTCCCCATCTACGTCTTGCTGGTNGGGACATTTTTCAGNAAGNATGCGAGCCTCGTGTTTCTTGGGCTGTATATGCTCGGCGTGNTTGTCGCNGTCATTACGGCAAGGATGCTGAGGCGNTTCTGGTTCAAAGCCGATGAGACNCCTTTTGTCATGGAGTTGCCGCCCTATCGGCTNCCNACATTGAAATCGTCATTGCGCCACATGTGGGGCAAGGGNGAGCAGTATCTTAAAAAGATGGGAGGAATCATTCTTTTCGCCAGTGTCATCGTGTGGGCGCTTAATTATTTCCCGTTGCGTGATGAAATGTCATCCACTCCTGAATATGAAGCTGCTACATATAATGATTCCGATATAGACCCTTCTCGTGACTCTTANCTTNAAATGATANGNAAGGCGGTCAATCCCGTAATGGAGCCTATNGGTTTCCATTGGCGCGCCACGGTNGCGGCGTTGGCAGGTGTGCCCGCCAAGGAGATTGTGGTATCCACTCTCGGAGTGCTCTATTCAGGAAATGAAGAGATTGACGACGCTTCGCTCTCAGCCCGGCTCACGACTCCTAATCCGGTTACGGGACAGAGGGATTTTACCCCGGCATCGGCATTGGGTCTCATGGTTTTCGTGCTGCTTTACTGTCCCTGCATGGCTACCGTGGTNGCTATCGTGAAGGANACCGGAAGTTGGAAATACGGGGCTTTCTCGGTGATCTACAACACAGTGGTGGCATGGGTTGTCGCCCTCATCGTCTACAACATCGCATTGCTCCTCTAATCTCCCTGAGAAATTTCAGGAGATTGGGGGATGCGGTTGCTACCCACCCTGTTTGTGGCGGGGTTGGTGTTGATGTGAACAAAAAGTAAAATAGGGCTGGGATTAGCCGAGGCTTTCAAGCACGCGCCTGATCTGTTCGTAGGTGGTGATGCGGGTGGGCACCAGCGGCAGGCGCAATTCGTTTTCAATGAATCCCATGGCGTGAAGCAGGCATTTCACTCCTGCCGGATTGCCGTCGACAAAGAGCAGGCTGAACAGCTCGGTGAAGCGATGGTGGATGAGGAGAGCGCGATTGTAGTCGCCTTGAAGGGCGAGACGCACCATTCTTGAAAATTCACGTGGAAAGGCGTTTCCAATCACCGAGATGACGCCTACGGCTCCAAGTGTTATGAGAGGGAAGGTGATGCCGTCATCGCCTGAAATGACCATGAAGTCCTCGGGCTTGTTCTTGATGATGTCATCCATCTGCGATATGTTGCCCGACGCTTCTTTGACCCCGATGATGTTGGGGAACTCTTTTGCCAGTTTCAGAGTGGTTTCGGCGGTCATGTTGACTCCGGTGCGTCCCGGAACATTGTAAAGTATTATGGGAAGCGGCGAGGATTCAACAATCGCTTTATAATGCTGATATATGCCTTCTTGCGAGGGCTTGTTGTAGTAGGGAACCACTGAGAGGATGGCGCTGAAAGGGGTGAGGTCGGTGTTGTGAATCTCTTCGATGACCCCCATGGTGTTGTTGCCTCCTATTCCAAGCACTAATGGCACCCTGCCGGCAACGCGTTCGGCAACAAATTCTCTCACTTGTTTTCGTTCAGCAGTGGTAAGAGTGGGAGTTTCAGCGGTGGTGCCGAGGACTACCATGTAGTCGACTCCATTCTTAATCTGATATTCAAGCAAGCGCGCGAATGCGTCAAAATCTATAGTCTTGTCTGATCTAAAGGGGGTGATCAACGCCACTCCCATGCCTTTTAAACTTAATCGGGCCATATAGTAACTTGTGATACTTTTCGGTGCAAAGATACAAAGAAGTTTTGAAACNTGCTAAATTTTTGCANTGAACACTATGGCGGATTATAATGTTATAGTAGTAAATAATAAAAATAATTGATACTATGAGCGAATTTACTGACATGATTAAAAGCAGCAAGCCCACATTGGTCGACTTTTATGCCACATGGTGTGGTCCTTGCAAGATGATGCATCCTATACTCGAACAAGTGAAGTCTTCGATAGGCGACGCCGCCACGATTGTGAAAATTGACGTAGACAAGAATCAGGAGCTTTCGGCTGAATACCGAGTGCAGTCGGTTCCTACGCTTATCATCTTTAAAGATGGCGAAGTGAAATGGAGAGCCGCCGGCGTTCAATCGGCAGCCGACCTCGAAGCTAAGCTCAAAGAGTTTGCATAATAGTCTTTAAGGACTTTACATAGAACTAACGCCCCTGCCGTTTGCACGTTAAACGGTTGGGGCGTTAGCTATAAATAACCAGCGGCGCTATTTTTTGATTAAAATGTTTCATATAAAGGAAACATTTATGACTAAAGAAAAGAATTATTCTGAAACTTTTGAAAAGGTGTCGGAGCCGCAAACCGGAATGTATGTAGAGAGTCCGGCATATAATTATGAATTTTTGAAACGCGAATTGCGTACAGGTCGATTTCAGGCATAACGCAGCGGTGTTTTGGGGTTGGGTTTAGGGGGCACTCTTTGCAGAGTGCGTTTGAGATGGGGCACCCACCCCCACTACGAGCTATGCTCGTAGTGGGGGTTATTCGTAGGTGTGAGCCTTTCAGGCTCGTGGGCACAATTAGCACGGTACACCTCGCTGCGCTCGTAGTAGGGGGTTAGCCATGGGTGTGAGCCTTTCAGGCTCGTGGGATTCGGCGCGCGTAATAAAGTTTTTTTATTGATGATTTGGGTGAAAATGGGGGAAAGAAGCTGAAATTTTTGAAGTTTCGTGTTGTTGAGGCATATTTTCAAAAATTATTAATATATTTGCACTTGAAATAGAGTCGAAGAGTTGGCTCAATCATCTGAAAAGGTGTTATTTGAATTATCTTCTTTTAGTAAATTCTCGCAAAATTGGCTAATAGATAGTAAGATAAACGCAGATAACGCCTACATCGGTAGCTTTATATCTACCCTTTGATGGGTGTCTATATCGCTTCTCGGTGTGGGTTTTCTGTATATCCACTATCTACGGCAATGCGAGAAGCCTACTAAAAGGGGTATGCAGAGTACAATCCCACACCTTTTCTATATCCAGTTAAAACCGCTTTATAGGGATTGTGAAGCACTAAAAAACATTGTTTTACAATGAAACACAAGCTCTTACATCTACAGTCGCTGGTTGCTGTAGCTCTGTGTGTTGTTATGGCAATGGCTTTCACAAGCTGTAGCGATGATGACGATGAACCAGCAGCAGATGAACTAACTACAATCATTGTAGGAACGTGGGCGCAGGATGGCGATAATGACATTTTTGTCGTTAATGCTAATGGCACTGGCGTGGTCTATGGTAGTCCTGCCCTCTATGAACAAAAGAAAGACGGTGCTAACTTTACTTGGTCTTATAAAGATGGCTGGGTAAGAGCTAGTATCGCTGGTGTTCAAGAAGAGGAAATGAGAGCCAAATCAGTATCTAAAAACAAAATCGTATGGCAGAGATACGATAAGGAAGCATCAGATGGCGATGGCTATGATAAGGATGCTTTTGGCTACTATGAACTTTGGACTTGGGAACGCTACACAAAGTAAATCTATTGTAGGGGATTGTTCTGAAATAGAATTATCCTCTGCATTTATCTCCTTCTAAAGATATGAATAAATATAAATACTTACTTTCATCCTTACTCGTTATGGTTGTGGCTATGTGCCTTACAGCTTGTGGGGATGATAAAGATGAACCAGAAGCAGAATATAAGGCTAATGGTAGAGGTGTTGTAGTTAATTGGGATGGAAGCACTGAAGATTACTACTTTTACCTTTCATCTGATAGGGTTATAATGGTTTCCAATGTAGAAGAGGATTGGGAACTTAGACCTTATCCAAATTCCTTCTATAAACCGCTGACAAATAGCAATCTCTATCAGTTTGTNAAAGAAGCCTTAGAGTATAACTATGATATATACCCTGGCAANCCTCTGAATCTGGTGGTAAANGCTTCNACAAATTGGAATGAATTTCCCTATTCTGAAATAAGNGGTTTAGTNGATAAAATGAAGGTATTACAGAANCAGTACAAGTATATTACTTATGATGGTGAAGGTGGTTTTTATGTGTTTAATAAGATAGATGGCAGACCGCTATTCCAATACTAAACATACATACAAAATCACATAAAAAGCTCCAGCTAAACCAGTTGGAGCTTTTTTTTATTCGTTTTTGAGTTTTTGAAATTTACATTTCGTAAAAAAGTCGGTGGGGTGTGGTTAGAAGCCTATCACCTCTAAAATTTGACCCCATACCCCAAAGTTACGTTAGGTACATCTACATCCTCAGTCTGCTCTATGATACCAGCACCTTTAAGAGTGTTTATTATCTCTGCTATCTCTTCAGTTGGAGTACCTACTGAGAAGGTATCAGCAGAGCGACTAATGAAGGCTATAGCTTCATCATCTAGGCTATAGTTTGCCTTCAGTCCAGCCTTTATTACTGGATTATCCAGCTCTTCCTTCACAGCTATAATATCTGGTGTAAACCTATAGTTTACTACTTCATCAGCAGCTATACCCAGCTCTCTATCTATATGGTGTTTGGCTGCTATACCTAACTCTTCATTAGAGAGGATTGGTAGCCCTGCTTTCTGCTCAATATCATCCATCACATCCTTCATCAGAGTAGTAAATGCACCATCCTTAGAGTAGAGCGGCTTACCTTCATAGAAGATACAGCACTCTTCTTTTCTATGGCAATTAAGCCAAGTATCATACACAAATACAAAGGATGCACCAGTCTTAGCCACTATAGTAATCTCTATGCAAGTGTGCTTACCTTCCTTAAACTCTCTTAAAGATACTCTGTCTATGTGCTGAAACATTATATCTTTAATCTTCTTTCTATCCTCATACTCTTCTGTATCTAACTCCATCATTAGGATAGATTCTAGGTACTTATCATTAGCAGGAAGTTCTAGCTGCTCTATCATCTTAGCCACTTCTCCCAGCTCATTCTTTAAGTTGGCTAACTGGGATTTAGCTTGAAGTTGTTTGGCTCTTAGAGCTTCAGAGCGTTTATTAAATTGAGCTTCTGTCATTTTGCCCTCAATATAATAATCATCTTCAACTACTACTAATCGCTCTCCTATAGCAGCTATTTCCTTATCTACAGTAGATAACTTTAGCTTTAGTATATTTTCCTTCTCCTTATACTCTGCAATGTTTACAGAATCCTTAGCCATAAGGAAAGACTGGTGAAGGCGTTTAGTTACCAGCCATAGTAATCCATCCATTACATCCCTTCGGATATTAGGAGATACACAAACATCATCCTGCTTTAGTCGGTTAGCCTTAACTTTGCCATAGCAGGTATAGCTTCTATCCATATTTACATAGTTACTTCCACAGTGGCATTTCAATAAGCCTACCGCAAAGTTTACATTTCGGCTCTCCTTAGTTCTTTTAATGGCTATAGTTTCCTCTTTGAGAGCAGCACACTTATCATACAGCTCTTTATCTATAAGGGGTAATTTGCCACTATAATAGCTTTCATCAGCTAAACAGTTGCGGACTATATTAAAGGTGATATGCTGACCTTTTTTAGTTACACCTCTAGAGTTAAGTTCATCCACCAGCTTATATATGCTATACTTGCCAGTAGCATAGAGTTCATAGATAAGGCGTACTATAGCAGCTTCATCTTCGTTAATGATTAGGTGCTTAGTTTCCCCTATAGAATATCCGTATTTCAGTTGTCCGCCTACATAAATACCCTGCTCTCTATTGCGGTCTTTACCTCTCTTCATCTTAGCAAACATTTCTTTAGTTTCCTCTTCTACCATAGCAGAGTAAACAGAGAAGGCTATAGATGCTCCCAGAGTTTCCTTACCATTAGCATCCAAAAGGGGCATATCAAAGCCATTTTTAACATAGAGCTGTATCTGGTTTTCTACCAGAAAATTCTCCATATCTGTAAGGCATTTCTTAACACGTCCTAAGCGATTCAAGTGCCAGAGAGCAACAGTTTTTATAGTTGGAGTAGTAAGGATGGTAGATTTAATATCATCCAGCATTTGTAGATACTCCTTATTGAGCTTTCTAGCGGATGCTCCAGCTACCTCAATAAATAGCATCTCATCTTCCACAAAACCCTTAGTTTTGCAAAATTCCACCAGTTCCTTCTTTTGGGATTCCGTTTCTTGATTAACGGTACTGGCTCGTATGATACAAAGAATTGTCTTATTCATCTGTTCTAGTTGGTTTTATACTGCAAAGTTACAGATAAAATAAGAGCTGTGCAATAGCCTTTATAAGTTTGATTTCCTTATTACCGAGATGGGCATTGCGAAGGCCTCTGATAGTTGAACGGGCAACAGGTATGGCTCTCACGCTTTTCTATTATATAACATCCTGTAATATAGAGCCTTGCAGGACATTAA
>WFMA01000120.1 GCA_009177195.1 Bacteroidales bacterium
ATTACCTCCGGAAAAACCGTTTTCAATACTTGCAATTGTTTCATCCAACAAAGTTAACCATCTTTCCTCATATTTTAACAACCATGTTTTTACATTGACCCCAAAAACTTAGGAGTCACTCTTAGGGCGCGGTATATATTTCCGGTTTGCAAGCCTGAAAGGCTTACCCTTATGGATAAACCGGCACTACGAGCGAAGCGAGGTGTGCCGGGATCACCGCAACCAGATGCCGCACTCTGTAAAGAGTGCCCCCTAAATCCACAAGTAAGAAAACCGAACCCGTAAGGGTTCATCCCTCAATAGCCGTGGGTGAAGCCCGCAGGGCGGAACCCACGGAAACAAGCATTCCCACAAAATCCGATTCTGAAAGAATCTTCTATCCGTGTCGTTCCTACAGAACTCCGAATTGCGGCGGCATTCACTGCCCCGGGGTTACGCTTCGCTCCACCCCGGGCTATTCTTTGACGGTCCTACAGACCTGCTTTGCTATTGCAATCGTTTTGTACATCTCGTGCGATGTCACCAAATGAGACCCTCATCCTCCCCATCCCGGGGCTGCGGCAAACGTGCAGCCAAGCCTTGAACTGCCCACGCCAAAACGGCAGCAAAAGAACCTTGACTTACTTATTTCAATATCTCCTGACCCCTTTATTTAGCTTTAAAACTCAAAAAATAGTATCTTTGCGATATGGTAACCGGATTGAGTTCATTTCTAAAGATGATACGGAAGATGGCGGAGCTTCTTCTGTTGGTTATTCTTGTGGCGTGTAGCTCTAAATCCGATTTGCAAAGTGTGCTCGACAAGGTCAATGCTGATTTTTTGAATAAGGACTATGACGCAGCGCAGTCCAATTTGTTGAAAGCCGAGGCTCTTGTTCATATCGACACCCCTGTTTCGGAAAAGGAGTATCTTGAACGGCTGAAAGGGTTGAACTATTATGGGCTGAGGGTGCTGGACAAGGCGAAGGTTTCATTGCAGAATGCCTTGGAGTATTCAAAACAGATGGGCGACACGTCCCTTATCATTCAGAATTCTTTTAATCTCGGCTTGTGCGAGAACACGGTCGCTGAGGCTATAACCCTTTACGAAGATGTGATTGAACTCGCAGAAAAATCCAATCCTGCATTGGTGCCTGACGCTCTTGAAAAGCTGGCTCAATGCTATATTGCCCACCATGATTTTGAAAAAGCGCAATCGTCGCTCGACAGGGCATACGAGCTTGCCGGAAATGACAACCTGCAAATCACTTTTACGCAATGCGAGTTGTGGCTTGCGGAAGACAGTCTTGAAACCGCATTGACAGGCTTCCGAGCGATTTCGCCCGATTCTTGCTCAATGACAGGGAAGCTGCTTCGCTCTCAGCATATCTACACTATCCTATGCGACCTTGGAGATTATAAAAGCGCGTTGGCATATAAAGATTCAGTCCGGCAATTCACTGACTCGATTACAAATATTGACGGAGCAAATCGACTCCGACGCATAGAGGAAGCCTATACTCAGGAGGTGGAGAAGGAGCGCGGGCGATTCAACCAGCTTCTTTATTCTTCGTTGGCTCTCGTGATTGTCGTTGCCGTCATCGGATGTTTCGTCATGAAAAATTTGAGATTGAAGCGCCGGCAGGTCTCCTTGACCGATAAAATAGCTGAGCTGAATGTGAAATTGTCGGAACTGCAACCCGGGGAAGAGGGCGTTCAGGAATCAACCGGCGATGCCGATAGAGTGCAGTTGCTGATTATGGAGAAATTCAGGTTGTCGATGGAGATGTTCAAGATTCAGCCTCAATCCGAGCTGCTAAAAAAACTGAATCTCATTCGAGATTTTGATTCTGAGAATAAGAAGGAAATAAAGACTGTCTATTCTGAAATTGTAGGTCGATTCTCGGATGCCTGTTCCAGTCTTCGCCAGGCGGTTCCCTCGCTGACAACCGACGACTGTCTGCTATGTTCAATGTCCTGTTGCGGATGTTCCAAAGAGGTTATTTCGGCAATTATGGGTTCGTCGGAAGAAGCGGTTCGCCGTAGAAAAAGCCGGGTGAAACAGAAATTGTCGCCATCTCTTTTCTCCTTTTTCTTTAACTAACTGACTCCTTTTTGGGACAAAAGCGTGACAGCACGGAGGTGTCACGGCATTGTCCCGCTTGATATTCGGGCGCTTATCTTTTGAGGGCTAATTTTGCCGCATCAAAAAATTTAGCAACTCAAAAAGAACTCGAAAATGAAAATTTTAAGATTTACCTTAGCCATGATGTTGCTCTCGGCGGCATCGATCATGAGGGCGCAATCGACGGCGGTCTATGCCGATTCTATTTTGGAAGCTGACTCTATCAGATATGGAAAAGAGCTGTTAGAGATTGTTGTCAAAGCGAATCGCAGGTATGTGAAGCCTACCGGTCGCGGCGTCACGGTGTCAATGGCGGGCAATCCGGTGGCAAAACTCGGTTCGGCTGTCGACGCACTCAAGCAGCTCCCTATGATTGACGCTTCGACCGGAAGCATAAAGGTGATGGGACATGGNGNNCCGCTCATATACATCAACAATAANCTTGTGCGNAATTNCAATGAACTGGAGATGCTTTCAGCCGGNGATATAAAGGATGTGGAGATTATAACGAATCCGTCGGCGAAATATGGCGCTGATGTGTCGTCAGTGATATTGATCCGCACCAAGAAGCTCAATGAGGGTTTCCATGCTGTTGTCAGTGGAAACGGCACGATGTCGGAAGCGTTCTCCGCGTCGGGAGATGTGAATATGAATTATCACACTGAGAGCGGGTTCACTTTCTTCGGCGATTTTTCTTGCGGCACATCGGCATACAAACAGAAGCGATACTATGGTGAAGAATTCTACGTGCCCGGGGCGCCAAATGAGCTATTCCACACGCAGACACATTCCACTGCGAGAAGCAGGAGCCGGTCGCTTTCCGCCGATGGAGGCGTGAACTATGATTTCGGCAAGCATTCCGCAGGAGTCAAATACTCTTTCTACCGCACACCGAAAAGCCGTTACACCGACTTAGCCCATACAGAAACCGATGCTCGAAATGATGTAGCGGCAATAACTTCATGCACTGATCTTAACACCCAAAGTTCAATGCGCCATGTGAACGTGTTTGGAGATTTTGCGCTGCCTCTTGCTATTGGTCTGAGAATTGACGGGGATTATGTGAATTCGTCCAAAAGGTCGGCCTCTTCGGTCGATGAGAATGAATCGTCGGAATGGGTGATCAACAGAAACCGTATATCAAGCGACTTGGGGGCGGCTAAACTCGTGCTGACAAGAAAATTCCAAAACATGGATATTGAAATCGGCGGCGATATTTCCCGCACATCGAATCGTCAGGACTTCACAAGTGAGGCATCTGACAATTCATCGTTTCTCAAGCCCGGGGAGGATGACGTGAAGCAAAATCTTTATGCGCTGTTTGGCAGTTTTGACTGGACACCTGATAAAAAATGGAATGTCTATGGCGGCATCCGTTGGGAATCAACCGATAGTANATATCNTNATAATNATATACTAAATCCGGAANTATCACGNGCTTACGATAATATCCTGCCCAATCTCGGCATCTCTTTCAATTCCCGGATAAGGGCGACATTGTTTTATCGTGCATCAGTCTATCGACCCTCTTACCAATCGCTGGACAATAACTACATCTATGTGAGTCCCACTCTTTGGGAAACCGGCAATCCCGAGTTGAGGACCGCGCTTGTCCATCGCATNGGGCTCAATNTTTCCTATANNAAATTCACCTTCCAANGCTCATTCAAAATGAACGAGAGAAATTCCTNNGCNGTGTATTACTATGACTCTGACAAAGGGGTCAACGTGACCAAGCCGGTCAATCTGCCTCGTTATAATTCATTTCAGGCGGTAGTGGTCCAGCAGCTCGACTTCGGCTTCTGGCATCCTACCTTGCAAGGAGTATTTTATGTGCAAGACCTGAAGTATGGGACCCCGCGCAGAAAATACGGCAAGCCGCTTTACACCCTCTCGATCAACAACCGGTTTGACTTGCCGGGAGGAATCTATGCCTACCTCAATGTGTATGGATTGGGCACGGGAAATCAAGATGTCCTTTACTCCCATGGGTCTTGGCTTGCGTCGCTGACAGTCAACAAGTCGTGGAAAAATTGGACATTCACATTGTCGGCAAATGATTTGTTTGGAACATGGAGTCAACCGTTTGACACGTTCACAAATACTGTTCAATACTCCTCGAATCGTAAAGGCGGCTCGCAGTCAATATCCGTCAGCGTAAGGTACACGCTTAATTCCGCTAAAGGCAAATATAAAGGGAAAACCGCCAGACAGGATGAAATTGACAGGCTCTGACCCATCCCTTTTTATAATCTCAAATTGTCTTTTGAGATAATCTTCCGTCAGCCTGTGCTATTGCGATTATACCACCGCAACGGTGGTATAATCGCAATATGGTGGTACGTTTTGCCCGGGAATGATATTAATATATTTTCTAAAAAGCTAATGATAAAGTTTCTAAAAAGTATGTGGAGCGTGGAGAGAAAGAGGGAAGTTGGAGAGTGTTCCTTACTCAATGAGGATTTTGTTTCGGTCGCTACATTTTCGTCACACAATCGTAGCTAAAGTCAATTGTATGCTGCATTTAGCTGATCAATTGTTTCTTTTAAGGGCGGTGGCGGAAACGACTGCTACGACAAGAACGAAAACGGCGATGCCGGCAAATGATGTATGCAGCCCGTAGTGCTTGGCGACGAAACCGATCAACACGGGACCAAGCAATATGCCCGAATAGCCAAGCGCGTTCACGATGCTGATTATGTTCTGCACAGCCATGCCCTTTACCCCCGATGCGAATGAGATTAGCTGCGGAACAATATTTGCCGCTCCCATCCCCACGANAGCAAATCCAAGCGCGGTNGTGACGATGCTCGGCACCAGTATTATCAGCAGAAATCCAATAGAGACGCANACAGCGCNGAGCACCACCACGCNCCGCTGTCCCATTCGGTCTACAATCTTGTCGCCGAGAAAGCGCATTGCGGTCATCATTATGGCAAATGCCGTGTAGAAGAATCCCGCTGCTGAAATGTCGACTCCCCGTTCCTCGCTTACAAAAATTGCCGACCAGCCCATCACCGCGCCCTCGGCGGCATACATGATGAAGCAAAGGAGCCCGACGACGATTACCATGGGCGGCACGTAGAGCCTCTTTTTTTCAGCCGGTTTTGAGGTGGTGGAAGCGTTGGCGGTCTTGAGGTCGTCTTTCTGCAGCAGTCCGCGGCAGCCTATAACCATTGCGGCGATGGTCAGCGCCATGCTGATGGTCACTGCCCAGGCGGGAACAATGCCGAAAGTGAACAGCGCGCTCATGATACCGGCGCCAATCAACGTGCCCAGAGAGTAACCGCCATGAAATCCCGACATGAGGTGGCGCCCGGTTTGATGTTCTATTGCCACGCCATTGATGTTGGCGGCAACATCGATGGAAATCGTGCAACCGCCAAACACTATCAGCATCGCAGCCGTGAGCCACACATTGACCATCAGGCTGATTGTCATCAGCGCCAATGCCATCAGGAATCCGGAGAAATAAACCACCCGCTTTGCACCGAATTTCATGCACAGCCATCCCGAGACAGGCAGCGACAGGATAGAGCCGAGCCCCGAGCAAAGCATGAGCAGACCGAGGGTCCCCTCGTCGAGCGAGAACGAGCTTTTTACGTAGGGCACCAACGGCGCCCACGCCGCCTCCAGGCATCCNATGACCATGAANGCCGTGCGGTTGGCTACNANNGGATGNTGCNTCGAGTTATTCTTCTGATAANTTGTCATTGCGGAAAATCTGCTGCCCGATGATTTTGCGTGGGATGAAAAACTCTCGGTCGGGGCTTACAGCCTCGTGAGGTAGTAACCTAAATAGACCATGAGGAAGCCTGCGATGAGGCTTGCGATAGCGTAAAGAATCACGGTGAAGTGTTCCGGAGNGTTGAAAAGCAGGTAATTCTCATGCATGAAAGTGGAGAATGTGGTGAATCCTCCGCAGAAGCCCACCGTGAGAAACAATCGCATTCCGTCGCTCATGGAGCCCCCTTTGTCGAGGAACCCGTAGACCAATCCGATGATGAGACACCCCAATATATTGACGAGGAAAGTGCCCCATGGGAAAACGCTGTTAAAAACGGCTTGTGCCGCCCTGCCTGCGAGATATCGTGAAACTCCTCCGAGGCAACTCCCGCACCCCACTAAGAGTATGTTTGTTATTGTGGCGTTCATATTTCCGGGTTTGACTTAAACCGGGAGCAAAATTAGTGAAAAAATCGGAATAGGCTGTTGGATTTTTTGTCGTTTATCCTGAAAGCTGAAATGCAGTCGTGGAGAGTTTCGGGTGGAGCGGTGAAAATAACTTTCGCCCGCTGTTAAACCTCCTGTCGGTTAATCTCGTTTAATAAATAAAAGCATACTTTCACAATGGATTCAAAAAATACACCCTCCTCGACCTCCGCGCGCCCTCACGATAGCAAGGAAATATTAGAAAAAATATTGAAGATAGCGCTGCCTGTCGGCGTGTCAGCCGCCATGGTGATATGGATGGCTCATAAGCTCGATTTTAACCGTATATGGGGCATCATCTCCCATGACTGCGACTATTGGTGGCTGTTGCTTGTGATGTTGCTCACGATGCTTTCCTACTCAATTCGAGGAATAAGGTGGGGATATCAGCTCAGGGCGGCAGGGATTCCGAGGATGACGGTCACGTCGGAAAGCGTGTCGATCTTTTCAGCCTACGCCATCAATCTTCTGGTCCCTTATCTCGGGGAGGCATGGCGATGTGTCTACGTGGCNCGTCGTGAGAACGCCAAGCTCTCCACTGTCGTAGGCACTGACATCGCCGACCGCAGTTCCGACTTTGTCATGATATGCCTTCTGTCGGCGCTGGCNCTGATAGTTGCCAATCCAGCCTTGACACGTTTCTTCGACCAATATCAATTCGGGCGCGACNTTGAGAATATTTTCTCTAAATGGGAGTTGTGGACGGGAATCGCCGTAGCCATCGGGCTCTTCATTCTGTGCGACTTGCGGTTNCGCAACATGAAGTTCTTCCGGGGAATCAACGCAAGCATGTCGCGCATGTGGCAAGGNTTCAAGGTGATCTTCACCATGAAAGGGCGCTGGATGTATCTGTTTCTCACCGTCGCCATNTGGGTATGCTATTTCTTGAAAATCTATCTTGTTTTCTTCGCATTCCCCTTCACAAGGGAGCTCGTCAGCCATCCCGGCTATGCTTTCGGGCTTCTTCCGGGGCTTGTGGCGTTTGTGTTCGGGTCATTCAGCATGGCGATTCCGAGCAACGGAGGTCTTGGACCCTGGAACATCGCTGTCATGTATGCCCTCATGCTCTACGGCATAGGTCATACCGATGCCGCCGCATTCTCAATCGTGGCATGGGGCACGCAAACCTTCATGACTATCCTGCTGGGCATATTCTCGATGTTCTATACCGCAATCACCAAAAAACGGGCACATCCCGCCTCATAAACCTTGCGGTCGAGATGCCGCTCTCTCAGTTGTCTTTTATCTGGCGCAGGTACTCCGACGGGGTCACTCCCGTCTGTTTCTTGAACATTCGGCTCAGGTGCTGCGGATATTCCAGCCCTATGTCGTAAGCCGCTTCCGCGATTGTTTTGCCCTCCGCAAGCCTGTTCTTGGCTTGGATGACGAGGAAATTCCTGATGTGGTTCCCTGCGGTCTCCCCCGTGGAGCGTTTAATCAAGTCACCGAGATAATTGGGCGACATGCAAAGCCTTTCGGCGAGATATTGGATTGTGGGGATGCCGTGCTTGAATTGCATCCCCTCGGCATAGTATTTCGACAACGTGTCCTGAAACCGTGCCAGCACGTCGGTGTTTTCATGCTTTCGGGTGACGAACTGGCGGTTGTAGAATCTCTTGCAATATTTCAGCAACACGTTTATATACCCCACTATGATATCATCCTGCTCATTGTCGTGCTCCTCGGCGATTTCACGCTGAATAGCCTTCAGCAGCGACACGATGATGTCATGCTCCTCCTTGCTCATGTGGAGCCCCTCGTTGATGTGATAGTCGAAGAACGAGTATTCGCTGATAAGTTTTTCAAGCCTCGTTCCATGCAGGAGGTCGGGATGAAACAGCACAGCCCAGCCCGAAATCGAAATCCCTTCTCCGTCACCCTCCTTACCTCCAGTCTGCACCGGCGACACGCACAGCAAAGTCGACTCCTTGTAGTCGTATTTGCCGCAGCCGTATTGAAGATTCACCGAAGCGTCGTCCCTGAGAAAGATGCCATAAACGCCATAATGATTAAGGCTGGAACGGATAGGGGAGATGTCATTATAGTCGATGACGCTCACCAGCCTGTGACGGTCAGTTTGACCGAGATAGGAACTATAATCGCCCGGAGAGTTGACTTTGAGTATCTTTTTCATATCGCAAATTTAGCAATATAATTCTGATTTTTAGCGCCGAAAGGTCCTTATCAGTGCAAGTGATACATTGTGCCATGCAATTGATACGTCCGGCTATGGCGGTGTCGCTAAATTTGCGCTATCATAAATTCAGAATGGCAATGACAAGCAAAATATTGATCTCCTCCGAGGTGTGCAACGATGAAGTGATCCTTTACTTGGCGGCAAGATACAAATGCAACCCCGCCGACATCATCACTCGCTTCATGCGGCAGGAAAAGATTGTGAAAAACGCTTCCCTTGAAGACGGCGCCGAGCGGATTGAAACGCCGCTGGAGGAAAACGAAATCGAAATATTGAGGGACATGCGCCTCAACCCCACTGAAATAGAATTTGTATAGCTGTTGACGCATTATTTATGCGGTCATCAGTCTTCCAATAGGTTAATAAACGATAGAATGATGGCGTCCGCCCTTATAAACAAAGGGTTGACGCCATCATAAATACATTGTCAAGCAGTGATTATTTTAGAAATTCACCCTGAATGGTCCGGCGACCGAATTGAAGAGGAGGCTTCCCCCCTGAAGATACTGGATTACGGCGTAGGCGCCGTTGCCTCTATTGTTTTTGCCGAAAGCTACGCGATGACGCGTGGCGCCCGTTTTCCAATCCATTCCGGTGACAACCCAACCGTCGTTTTCATATCCATTTACAAAAACCATTTCTGAAGGAACGCTGACCGAAGGAATCATGCTGATTGAGCTTACGTCAGGTCGGCACCACTTGCTGATCCATTTATTTTCCTTGACATCCCATCGTACGCACTCCGCTCCTTTTGGTCCGGGAGTCAACGGACCGATTGCCAACACTGCGATCACTTTATCATCTATCACAGCCGTGGCGGGATCAATGTTATTCACCACAAAAGCGTCATATCCTCCTGCAACCACCGACTGCTCGGATTGCACCCATTCCGTGCCCGCAGGTAAACCGCAAGACACCTCATATTGATTCGCAAGCCGAGGGTTTGACGGGTCGATAGGATTGGCATCTGAAGGGATATCATCTCTCCAGAAAGCTACAAGCTTCATCCTTTTAGCGCCATCTGTAATTACCACCAATTTATCTTCCTCATCTCCAAATCCCATCAAAGTAGGCGTTGAGCCAGTGCCATATCCATGTTTTATTGCCGGAGCTTCCGGTCCTCCGTCATATCTGGCTTGCCAGGCGCCATCCGATTCTTTGTTGGAAAAATGCCCGTTCTTGCAGATAACTTTCTGCATCAGCCCGTCTCCACCCGCTACAGTGCTATTGCTTGCTACATACACACCGCCATTTTCGTCATTGGAGATTGAATTTGTCAGAATCTGGTCATCTCCCAATGGATAGGAATCCACTACTGAGGACAACCCTCTGTCCACGGTT
This sequence comes from Bacteroidales bacterium, assembly GCA_009177195.1. Classification (GTDB taxonomy): domain Bacteria; phylum Bacteroidota; class Bacteroidia; order Bacteroidales; family Muribaculaceae; genus Muribaculum. The sequence goes on from WFMA01000120.1 coordinate 9,855, forward strand.
ACCAATCCTTTTTGAGATGCCACTATCAGATATCCGTCATAGCTCATTGAAACGCCGACAATGGTGAAAGATCCGAAGATATGGGGAGTCATATCGATTTGCCCGTTAAGTTGAATCCCCTTGCCGGGATCATTTTTATCCATAAGGCTGTAGCTTGCCAGAATCCTGCCGGCATTCACATAAATATTATTGTCGCGATCACAAAGCACATAGTTGCCGTTGGCTATAGCAAACTGAGGATAAGCGCCCAAAACATTCTTGACTGCAGTCTCAAGTTCTGGGATGGAGCCATAGTTGGCAACTAATTTTTCAAGACCCTCTTTCGTGCGCATATTGCATCCGGGCATTGCTGCCTCAGCCACTTTCTTAAAATCTCCATCAGCCACTTTAATGTATGAAACCCTGTCGCTTCCCACACCCCACATATAGGCGGAAGAAGTTGATGCAATGGTCATCAGATTGACCGGTCCGCTCCAACTCGCTTGGCAATCATCGGGATTCACATTATAGAACCCATCCTTGACTGTATATGGGAATGCGTCGGTCTGAGCCGAATTGAAATGTGTTATACTGTAAATATCACTCGCCAGCCAAGGATTGGTCGCCGGGGAGTTATATTGCGATAATGGTTTATCTTCATTGCCGGTTCGGTCGTCATTGCTATCCGAATTACAGCCGTAAGATAGCATTGCGCATGAAACAACGCAAAATGTGATTCCTAAAGGTGTTCTGAATTTTTTCATCTATTATCTTCTATTTTAAGTAGGGGGTTACGTTAAGGATGATGGAAATGAGTCTGCAAAGTAAATAAATTTTGTAGAAATACGGGCTATTTTGATTATGGTAATTTCGCTCTTGATGGCGGGGAAGGAAAACCGTAAAATTGATACATTAATTCGAGTTTTCGATACACATAAATCAACAT
>WFMA01000116.1 GCA_009177195.1 Bacteroidales bacterium
TAATATTTACGGTGAGTCCTGTTCGTCACTTAAAGGATGGCTTCGAAGGGAATATCTTGTCGAAGGCAACGCTTCATCTCGCAGTGGAAGAAATATGCAGTCTCTCAGAAGATTGTCTTTATTTTCCAGCCTATGAAATAGTTTGCGATGATCTTCGCGATTATCGGTTCTATGCTCGCGTCTTTAGCCAAAGGTAGATGAATGAGGTCACGGCGAAGAGCGACACAAGAGCCACTGGCATCCAAACAGGAGCCAGCACCCACCACCATGACCATGCGATTACTTTACACAGCTTGAGAACGATGAACGCCACGAGCAGGAGAACCGGCATAACGCAACTAAATAAAAACGGATTCTTCATGACTGTTTGTTTTTTATTGGTTTTATTTCGTTGATATGATTAAATATTTTCTTGTGATATATATAAGCACACTCTGACTCAAGCGCGCATCCTTTGGAGTTGCTCCAACCGGCACACCGCAATATAGCGTCACATTCCAGAAGAGCCTCTATGTCTCTTCCCATGCAGTAGGAGTAAGGTTTATCGGAATCAGGGCAAACGTCAAAGGGCGTGATCGCCTCATGCCCTTTGCGTTCTATCAGGAGTTTAACCTCATCGGCACGTTCCTTGCATCGGGCGATATTGAAACCGGAAATCGGCAGGGATATGTAGATTTTCATTTGTGATTNTTTTTGANTAAAAAAAGCGCGACTGACCTTGTTGGGTCAATCGCGCCGGAGAACCGACATCTGCAACCGTTTGACAGACGAAGATTTTTATCTTATTGCAGATCGTCGGCTATTTCTTGCAACTCAATGGAGATAGTGTAGAGCGCGTTTCTTAACGTCTCAATCTCCGCAGGAGAAAACTCTGACGGAGAACCGTTTTTTATATGATTGTTAAGTTTCTGTGAAAACCAGCTTTTGGATTTTCCAAAGAAACGCTCGGCAATGTATGATGCGTTAAGAACTCGCATTATGTCGCTTTCCCTTAAATCATCTATCTTGGATAGAATCGGATTATCTTTGTGCTTCTCTCTAAATTCTTGCTCTGCCATATAGTTTGATGTTTAATTCTCCCCCTCAGTATATGCGAGGGGGAGAGTTTNGTTAGTGTTCTTTGAGGATTTTGATTAACTGTGCTCTGATTTCTCTTTTGAGCCATTTCNCTCGACCTTTGTCCTTAATCAGGTGGAGGGAGTNGAGCATCTCAACNAGGTCTNGAACCTCCTTTTTAAATTCTTCGTCTGTCATTTTGAAGAGTTTTAAGTTATGTGCCTTATGGCATTACAANATTAGTAAACTTTTGTNTAATANNCAAANTTTTANGCACTTNTTTTAATATCTTACNCAGATTTCTCCTNCCTCTTGCGGATGCGTTGATTGATTCCATCCACGGCATAGAACACATCGGAATAGAAGTCAACTATGGCTTTTCGGTTGAACAATGCACGTCCTATCGCAAAGGGTACGTACAGGACGTAGAGGATAACTACGGCAACGGCACTGACGATTGTGCTCATCAGTGCCGTTGTTACTTCTGCGATGTCCTTGCCGAACTTGGCAAGACGCTCACGCTTGGTCGGTTTGTTTTTTACTTCTTCCATTGTTTATTGGTTTTAGGTAGTGAGGGAATCGGCATCCATGTTATCAGCATGTCGTTCTTGTGATACTCTGCTACATCATCCGTCCATTGGTTGACTTCGTTGATTGATGTGATGGTGAGCCATGAACCTTGATATTTTGTACGATACTTGATTAAAATTTTGGTATAAAACCTGTCGCACTCGTACTTTTCAAGTTCCTCGGGAGCTCGCCACTGTCCTGCGAGGGCTTCGGCGGCTCCGGCGAGGTAGGCTTCGGCGAAAGCTTGTTTTGCTTCGTTCCACGGCGCTTTCAGCGCTTTTGCGAATGCAGCTTCGGCGTATTGCTGCGCTTTCTGTTCAATTGTTTCCATTTTCTTCTATTTGTTTTATTTTGGCTTTAAGTCTTTTTTCCGCTTCCCGGACATTCGCAATTTTCCGGGAGAGTTTTTCCCGGGCTTTGATTAGCAGCTGATCGGTGTTTTCGTCGAAGAAGAGGTTGTTGTTTTTTTGATGGTCGATATAGCGGTCTATTTCGTGCCGGTTTTTTGAGACCTGGGCTTTGGCTGCGACAAGGGTTCTGAGGTCGGCTGTGAGCTTGGGGTCGTTTCCGAGGCGGCGGTCGTAATAGCTGAAGCAGCATGTGACGTTGGCTTTGGGGTGGCGGCACCGTAGCGCCGCCTCTCGCCATTGGATGACCCATTTGCGGCGTTCGTAGACTTCCCGGGGGAGATCGTATTTAAAGAGGACGACCCGGTTTCCGGCGGGGTCTTTGTATTCGATGGATATGTGGACCCAATGCCGGATTTGGAGTTCTTTTTCTGCCCGGGCGTAGTATTTCGCCGTGAGCATGAAGTCGTCAATTTTTTCTTGCGCCATGACGTTGTTATTATTGTTGAATGTTTATTCCTGATTGCTTCTCATTTTTGTCGGTTTCTGAACAGGATGGAGAGTGAACTGTTCNAAAATCGGGGATTTCTNTACGGGTTCATCATCCCACGTGAGTTCTCTGACTATGNGGCGGGAGATCNCTGACANNGATTGAANTATAGATTTTCATTTTTTTTCGGGCAATAAAAAAAGCCCGACTGACTTTTTGGGGGTCAATCGAGCCGTTAATAAGTTATGGTTGTGTTACAGGNTGNCTATNTAGATTTGTTTGGCATCCTTTACGATGTCAGGGAAGCTTTTGCCATCCGGAAACGTGAAATTTTTAATTAGGTCGTTTGCCGTTGGATAGGTATCGCTGATTGGATTATATTCAACATCGGCGATATATGCGCCGGCGTCATCAACGATAGCGAGATATTCTTCTCCCTGATACTCTACACGCAGGTCGTAATACATAACTGCAAACTGATAATACAGCATTTCAGCGTTAGCGTTCTTATACCCCGCATTGTGGGGATATTGGTTGAAACTGTCGGGTGGAAACTCGGCGTTTATCCACCGTCCCTTTTCATCCTGAACAGAGTAGTCATCTCGGTTTTTCCACATATCTATTTTTTGAGTTTATTGAAATTTTGAACACGTTGGAGTAAATGAAATCTCGGGTCAGAGCTGGTTAAAAGAGTTGGCTCTCCAATTGGTCTGCCATTTGACCAGGAATGAACATGAGCCCCATTTACATCAGTTTTATTATGAGGAACAGTGTGTATCGCCCATTCTTTTTTGTGATCGACTCCATACTTCGCTATTTCGTTTACACCTTTGCCATTCTTATCAAAGGTCGCATACATCCTTGGAGCGCTATTGCTCTCCTCAGGCGCTTTATTCTGGTTAGTCGCGGTCCACTCAACAATCTCTATATCTCCATAGACAGGATCGTGATAAGCGCCGTGGCTATTATACTGCTGCTCATAGGCAGAAATACTGCCATTTATTGAAGCCGTTCCGTTACTTCCCGTAACTGCGTAGATTTAAGATTCATTCGTTCT
>WFMA01000181.1 GCA_009177195.1 Bacteroidales bacterium
ACAAGTTTAGGCGGTCTCTTTTTAGTCTAATTAGCTTGCAAAACAAAGGCTTCCGCACCGAATCGAGGGAACCGATATTGCTGGACTTGAAGTCCGGCAATATAAAGAAGCATAAAGCATTACGACATGTCAAAGCAAAAAACTCTTCGGGTCTGCCCAATTGACGATAAGAACACCTATTACACGCATCTTTAGCATTGGGCATCAAGAGATTTATCATAAAGAATATCCAAGTCTCATATTTTTTGATTTTCTTTGCATTCGGAATGGGACGTCCGTCCCAAGAGATTTTGGTAAAATAAGAAGCGTTATGCCTTTCTCGTAGTCGGGAACGCAGAAAATTCAAGACTTATCCGAGAGTCGGCATAGTTGGCTCACGTTTTCTTTTACAACGAACCTCCATGTGGAGCCAAAGGAGATGGATACATAGATTATGAACAAACTTCTTATTTCCTTCATGTTCATCGCTTGTTTTGTTTCGGCGTATGNCTCGAAACCATATACGTGTTATCAGAAAGATTTATTTACACTTGATCTTGGTGCAGGTACAAATATTGACCTATCCTCACTAAGTCAAGAGCAAAAGACNNTATTTGAGAAGCGTCCGATGTCAGTATTTCAGATAACGATGCGTCCGAGCTATTATTTTTCACGACATTGGNGCGCGTATGTGGATTTTAGACTCAACTTTTTCCGGTTCAACGATAAGGAGAGGCTGGTGGACATACTTATGCCGGGACTTAGCAAGTTGAAGCCTGAACTCAGCTTGGGCGGAACTTATCGTTATGAACATGGTCCGTGGCAGATACAGCCGCGTCTCGGAGTGGGCATTGTCGAGTATGGTCATAATAACAGCAAGGTACAGGCTGGAGGAAAAGAGACTGTCCAGAAGCGCACAGGCGATATGTGGAGTATCAATGCAGGAGTCTCGGCTGCTTACCGCACTTCAAAAGTATGCTCCATATTTCTTGATCTCAGCACAATGCAGCCATTTACTCCGGCTAAATACAGCAAGACAATAACAGTTGACGGTAATACCGCCCGCTATAAAGTCGATACTTACACATGGGGGCGTTCCATGAGCATATCTCTCGGTCTCCGCTTACAAACTTCAACCAAATGATCGCACGTGGATGCCATCGGAGCGTGTCAAGGGTCGCCAAACAAAAAGAGGAGCCGAATAGCTCCTCTTTCAAGGGTGAGGTGTGGGGGTCGAACCCACGACCTTCGGAACCACAATCCGACGCTCTAACCAACTGAGCTAATCTCACCATCTGTTTTTTGATGGTGCAAAGGTAAGGCTTTTTACCGATACTGCAAAAATATTTGCAACTTTTTTCACCATGCCCCTCAAATTTTTCAAATTTTTTCAAAGACATCGTCATCATTTTCCTCCGCTATTCAATTGTATAGATTGACTTTTATCGTTATTTTTGTCAAGGAAAAAATCAAACGAATTATGTATTATAGATTTTGTGGCGCCAGCGGATTACAATTACCACTCATTTCATTGGGAATGTGGCACAATTTTGGCGACAATGACCTCTATTCCGTCATGAAAGAAATAGTGTGGACGGCATTTGACAACGGTGTAACCCACTTCGATCTCGCCAATAATTACGGACCGCTCCCAGGTAGCGCTGAAACCAACTTCGGACGGATGCTCTCTAACGGACTCAAAAGCCACCGTGATGAAATCATCGTTTCATCCAAAGCGGGACATCTCATGTGGGACGGACCTTATGGCGACGGGGGGTCCCGCAAATACCTGATGGCAAGCATCAACCAAAGCCTTAAACGCACCGGGCTTGAATACTTCGACATATTTTACAGCCATCGTTATTGCCCGGAGACGCCTCTTGAAGAAACCGTGCAGGCTTTGATTGACATCGTTAAACAGGGAAAAGCGCTATATATCGGTCTGTCAAAATATCCCGTCGACAAAGCCGAAGAAGCCTGCCGGATGATGAAGGAGCAACATGTGAGATGCCTCATCTATCAGGACCGATACAGCATGCTTTCACGTAAACCCGAAGAAAGCCATCTCGATTTTTTGGAAAAGGAGCGTCTCGGCTTCATAGCCTTCTCCCCTCTCGCGCAAGGATTGCTCACCAACCGCTACCTCAATGGTATCCCCCAAGACTCCCGGGCGGTGAAAAGCGGAGTTTTCCTTCATCGTGAAGATATCACCCCTCAATTGATTCAAAAAATATCCCGGCTCAACAATATTGCAGCAGAACGCGGCCAGTCATTAGCCCAAATGGCACTGTCGTGGCTGCTCGCCAAAGAGCTCGTCACATCGGTAATAGCCGGCGCAAGCTCGGCATCCCAATTGAAGGACAGCCTCAAAGCAACCGATAATCTTTATTTCACCCCCGAAGAATTAGCTAAAATCGATAGCATAATCATCGAGGACTAATCACCGGGATCAATGAGAATCGGGATATAGCGGTATCGCCTGAGCGCTCTTCACCTCGCCAAGCACGAAAGAGCTGCTCAGCGACCCGATGCAATCTATGTCACCCAATATGCGAAGGATAAATTTTTGATAAGATTTCATATCCTTCGCATATATTTTAAGAAGGAAGTCGTAGTCGCCCGATATGTTATAGCACTCACCTATCTCGGGAATCGACTGCACCGCTTCCATTATCCTCACGGCATTTTCATGGGAGTGCTGCTTCATCTTCAAGAAGCAGAAAGCCACGAATCCGCAATTAAGTTTTTCAGCGTCGAGCACTGCCGCATACCTTTTAATATAGCCGTCACGTTCAAGGCGTTTCACTCGCTCGAAAGTGGGAGTGGTCGACAGGTGGACTGCGGCTGCAAGCTCCTTATTAGTAAGATTTGAATTGTTTTGGAGCTGCTCAAGTATTTTCAAGTCGATATTATCAAGTTCCTGCGTCATAGTTTCATAATTTCATTCAAGAAGAATATTCTACCTAAATCTATTTCCAAATACTATTTTCAGATAAATATTCTACATCTACCCACAAAATTAATAATTTTATCTAATTATTGCATTTCTATTGGATAAATATTTTTCAGAATCTAACTTTGCAATATCAAAATTTGAAACAAAACAATAAAAATATAATTGACTATGGCAAAGAAAAATCTTCATTTCGAGACTCTCCAGCTTCATGTAGGACAAGAAAATCCCGACAGCGCCACTGACGCACGCGCAGTACCCATCTATCAAACCACATCCTATGTGTTCCGCAATTCGCAGCATGCAGCCGATCGATTCGGACTTCGCGACGCCGGAAACATTTACGGGCGCTTGACCAATTCCACTCAGGGCGTTCTCGAGGACCGAGTAGCCGCTCTTGAAGGTGGTGTTGCGGGACTCGCCGTGGCAAGCGGCGCGGCAGCAATCAGCTATGCTCTCGAAAACATCCTTCAGGAAGGCGACCATCTCGTTGCCGCTGACAACCTTTACGGAGGCTCTTACAACCTCATCGCCCACACCTTCTCGCCCCGCGGAATAAGCTCGACATTCGTCGATGTGCGCGACTTGGACGCAGTTGAAAAAGCTATACGCCCCAACACTAAGGCAATATTTGTTGAAACATTCGGCAATCCCAATTCCGACGTGACCGACATTGACGCTATCGCAGAAATAGCTCATCGCAATAACCTTCCGCTGATAGTCGACAATACTTTCGGCACCCCCTATCTCATCCGTCCGCTTGAACATGGAGCCGACATCGTAGTTCACTCCGCCACCAAATTCCTTGGCGGTCATGGCACCAGCCTTGGCGGAATAATTGTCGACGGAGGCAGCTTTGACTGGAAAGCAAACGCCGACAAGTTCCCCACTCTCGCCAAGCCCGATCCGAGCTATCACGGAGCTGTCTTCGCCGACGTTGCCGGAAAAGCCGCTTTTGTAACCCGAATAAGAGCCGTCCTGCTGCGCGACACCGGCGCCACAATCTCGCCATTCAACGCATTCATCATTCTCCAAGGCGTTGAAACACTTTCGCTGCGCGTTGAACGCCATGTAGAGAACGCTCTTAAAGTTGTGGAATTCCTCGCCAAGCATCCCAAAGTGGCAAAAGTGAATCACCCCTCGCTCCCCCAGCATCCCGACCACGCGCTCTACAACAAGTTGTTCCCAAATGGCGGAGGAAGCATTTTCACCGTTGAACTGAAAGGCGGACAGGATGAAGCATGGAAATTTATCGACTCGCTTGAAATATTCTCATTGCTCGCCAATGTAGCCGATGTGAAGAGCCTTGTAATACATCCCTACACCACAACCCATTCCCAGCTATCACCCGAGGAGCTTGCCGCCCAACACATAACACCGNCAACCGTGAGATTCAGCATCGGAACAGAGCATATNGACGACATNCTCGCCGACATCTCGCAGGCNCTCGACAAGGTTTAANCACCACCTCCACNNCGCATGGCGTTTCAANACGCTATGCGANCTCCAACAAGCCACCACTTTACTTAATCATCATCTCTAAGTTGAGCTTGAGGATCCCCGGGAAAACGCCCAAAGATCCTCAAGCATTTTTATTCATCCGGAAATATGGTTCAGAATAAAATCAAGCTGTTAAATTCATCGTCAAAGGGAGCGTACATGGCTCGTCCATCGGTAGCCGGCGGTTGAATCCGTAGGGTGATACCGACCGGACAGTGGACAACCATAATAACGATTCTGAAAGAATCATCAATCATGCAGATAATGTGTCGTTCTTTCAGAACTCTCAATTGTTGATGGCATTCCTTACCCGCAGGGTTACGCTTCGCTCCACCATGGGCTGATCTCTGACGGTCTTACAGACCTATATTTCTGGCAGACTCATGAGATTCTCAATTTNCAACTGATTCTTAGCTCTTTAACATTTCAATAGTCTTTTTTCAGTTCACCTCTCTTTTGAAATCTATGCATAAAAGGAAAGCGGCTTGAGGGCCGCTTGGTATTCCCGTAGGGAGTCGAACCCTAATCGTCGGAACCGGAATCCGATATTCTATCCATTGAACTACGGGAACATTTTGTTCTGAAATAGCGCTGCAAAAGTACAAAAGTTTTTGTAGTTTTGCAAATCAAACGACCATCACTCTCTGATTTTATTTTTGCCAATGGATGTCAGAATAGAACCATCGTGGAAAATAGCATTAAAGGACGAATGGGATAAGCCTTACTTCATTCAGCTTACCGATTTTGTCCGCTCGGAATACGCCTCTCCCCGCTATGCCGTTTATCCTCCTGCCGGAAAAATATTCGCCGCATTTGACGCTTGTCCCTTTGACGACGTCAAGGTAGTGATTCTCGGGCAAGACCCCTATCACGGACCGGGACAGGCTAACGGATTATGCTTTTCAGTTGGCGGCGACATTCCCAATCCTCCGTCGTTGATAAATATTTTCAAGGAGGTTCAGGATGACCTTCAACTGCCCCAAGCGCCTGTTGACGGCGATCTCACCCGATGGGCGCGTCAAGGCGTTCTGCTCCTTAACTCCACATTGACGGTGGAAGCCCACCGAGCCGGTTCGCATCAAGGACGCGGTTGGGAACAGTTCACCGATGAAGCCATAATGAGACTGAATCGCGACAGGGAGAATATCGTGTTCATCCTGTGGGGTTCCTACGCCATAAAAAAGGGAGCGTTTATTGACCGGTCGAAGCATCTTGTGATAACCTCGCCTCACCCCTCTCCGCTTTCGGCATATCGAGGTTTTTTCGGTTCAAAACCTTTCAGCAAGGCAAATGAATATCTGGCAAACCACGGCAAAACCCCTATTGACTGGAAATAATGAAACCTGACTTGACGCTACAACAACGCCTTGTGAAGGCGAAACAATATAAGGGAGAAGGATATAATTGCGCTCAGTGCATGTTTATCGCTTTCCCCGACCTGCACGGTCTTGACGAGAAAACCGCGCTCAAACTCTCTTGCGGACTTGGAGGAGGCGTTGGAGGACAGCGCCAGATATGCGGAGCCGTTTCCACTATCGCCTCTCTGCTTGGAATGACAAATTATGACGGTCCCGCCGACAAGGCGCGGCTTTACAAAATAATCCGTGAGTGCAGCGAGAAGTTCGCCGACAAGAACGGCTCGTTAATTTGCAGTGAGCTTAAGAGTCCCTATGCAGGAAAAACATGCATGGCTTACATTGAGGACGCAATTGAGATTCTCCATAACCAATTAAACGAAGAGGCGTGAGCCGGAGCATTGTCATATTACTGTTTACGTGGCTATTGCCGGTCACATTGCTCGCCGAGGACACGCTTGAGGGGATATTCAATCCTCGGTTCAAAAGCCTGCAAACAATCGTTGCAGGCAACGAGATGGCTCCTCCGGTAATATCGCTCAACACTTCCGACCGCATAATAATCAGTTTCGACGAATTATCGGACGACCGAAGTTATCTAAGATACACTCTCACCCACTGCAACGCCCTGTGGCAACCGTCGGGACTGGTGGAAAGCGAGTTNCTTGACGGCTTCAACATTGGCGATGTCGAAGTATTCAGCTATTCCCAGGCGACGACGCTGAATTATGTCCACTATTCCATCACNCTCCCTAACGACCAAATTCGGTTTACGNTATCGGGCAACTATCTGCTNAAAGTNTTTTACGAGAACGATCCTGACGAGACGCTTCTTCAGGCACGGTTTTCAGTGACCGAGAACTTGGCNCNCATATCGGGNGAAGTCACTCCACGCACCGACATCGACTATNTCGGCAAACANCNGCAGCNCAATTTTGCAATAGACACCAAAGACGCTGACANTCGCAACATATACACCGACCTGAAAGTCATCGTTTCCCAAAATCGACGCGAAGACAACATGCTGCTACTGTCAGCGCCTCAACGAGTATCAGGCAGCACGGCTTATTACGAACACCTGCGCCCGCTCATTTTCCCCGCCGGAAACGAATATCGGAGATTTGAGGTCACAAGCACCACTTATCCCGGAATGAA
>WFMA01000175.1 GCA_009177195.1 Bacteroidales bacterium
TATCGTCGCCGAGGGTTGCACCGAGATGGAGGTTTATTCCATGGGCGGGCAATTGGTGTATCGTGGCACCGGGCGTGCGGAAAATCTCGCCCCGGGGGTATATGTGGCGCGTGCCGGCGGGAAAACCGTCAAGGTGATGGTCGCACGATAATCCATCGTGGTAATAATATGAAACAGAGCATGGCTCCCTGCGGGGTGCCATGCTCTGTTTCGTGTAGGAGGGGGTGAAGTTGAGGTGATTCGTCGCCAATTTATTCTAATGGTAAGCAGGGTGGTGCGGGGGTGACATGGCGCGCCATGTCAGTACTTTTGGGGGCGATTGTCGCCGTAGGCGGCATTTATGGTTAGCCTCGGGGCGAGGTCTCCGTCAGGGGGCATTGTCCCGGGGAAAGGGGTAAGGGATTATTCGCTCCCTGTAAGGGGGCTTGAAAAATGTTAAAGTCCCNCGATGGGGAACATGTTCGTCAACCGGTATTTACCCCGGNNCGATGCCACCTNACGGCGACACCGNCCCGGGTCTAACCGTCACCGCCCCCTATCGGGGACGTTCCGTATCGCCANCGATTGCGGCGATACGGGATTGNGTGTGAGCCNTTCAGGCTNGNGGATNCGGTATTAGTNGTGTCGTTCTTACAGAACTCCTTTGGGGATGGGATTCGATGACCCNGGGTTNCGCTTCGCTCCACCCCGGGCTGTTCTCTGTCGGTCCTTCAGACCTTTTCTGGGTGGGGGATTCCGTTTGGCGGGGTCGCATGGGTGACTTTTTGAGGGGGGGGCGTTTTGAGGGCGTGGCGCGGGAGGATGGATGCGGACAGGGCTCCAAAGTTGGAACTTTTGGAGCCCTGTCGGTTAGTGTCGTGTTATGTGGCGGGAGCTGCTTACATGTTTTCGTCGAATGTCATTTCGTCGAAGCCGGCGGCATCGAATTCGTCGTCGTTGTATTCGTCGCTGCCATAGAAGTCTTCATCAAAATCATCGCTGCCAGCGCGGGCGACAGGGGTGGTTTTTGCTTCAAACTCATCAATGTCCATGGTTTGAGCGGGAGGGGTTCCCATTGATGCGACGCAAACGGGGTCTTTCAAAGTTTGTCCGGGGATGCTTTTCTTCAGTTCGATGAAGAAACAACGGTCAGTCATGTAGTCAAAGACGAAAATCATTCGATCGCCGTCGTCAAGGTAATCGCTGAGGACTGTTTCGTCCATGAGATATATTTCCTCGTCGGAATCGGACCCCATGTCTTCAAGGGTTATTTCATGTCCTTTTTCCCAGTTTTCATCACAAAGGAAGAAGGAACACATTTGATTCTTGTCATATCCGACCGAATCGCAAATAGCGTTACGGAGGTCAAGAAAAGTGGCATCGGCATCGATATTGATTTCACGTCGGAAATTGTCCACTTCATCTGAAACAAGTCGAAAATTGAATATCATAACTGTATATTTTTATCGTTAAGAAGATAGTGTTTTTTATACTGCGAAGATAATAAATTTCCGATATACACAAGTAAAAAGGAGTGATTTTATCGCTGAAAAATTTTTTCGCCGGGAGCCGGCGATAGTTCAGGCATATTTAGGGTCGATCGACGAATGGATTTCGTCGAAACTCCGGCTCATCAGCAAGGGCAAATCATGCACTCCGTCGACCGCCTCAATGGGTTTATGAATAGTGAGGGTGATATGCCCGTAGAGCGGGATTTTCTTGAAGCGCGGCATAATATCGAAGGAACCGTTGATGGTTATGGGTACTACCGGCAAACCGAATTCAACGGCAAGCCAATAGGCTCCGCGCTTGAACTGACGCATCTTGCCGTCCCAGGTGCGCGCCCCTTCAGGGAACACCACGAGCGACATGCCGCCTTGAAGCTGCCTTTCAGCCTTTTCGAGGGTTTCGCGTGTTGCCGCAGGGGTGGAGTTGTCGACCATTATGTGACCCGACACCTTGCAGGAGTAGCCTACCAACGGGATTTTTTCGAGNGCTTTCTTCATCATCCACCGNAACTGGTGGTTGAGATAGCCGTAGATGGAAAATATATCATAGGCGCCCTGATGGTTGGCGACAAAGACATAGGAGGTATTGGGNTCGATATTCTCCCTGCCAACGACCGTTACCCTCACAAGGGTGAGCGCGCAAAACAAGCGCGCCCACCAATGAGGGAAAAAGTATCCTGCCCACCGTCCCATACCGACCATACTGAACACTATCGTCAAAGAGGCAGTGAGGATTGTGGCGACCAGCAAGAGGGGCGCCATTATCAGAAGCTGATATATGCGATACAGGACCAGTTTCACGGAATCGAGATTAATATGCGAACATGGGATAGTTCTCCATCATAGCGTTGACCTTCGCGCGAACGTCGGCTATGACTTTGGGATCATCGTGGTTGGAGAGCACGGTGTCGATGAGCTCGACGATTTCCACCATCATATCTTCCTTAGCGCCTCGGGTGGTGATTGCCGGAGTTCCGAGACGGATACCGGAAGTCTGGAAGGGACTGCGAGAGTCAAAGGGCACCATGTTCTTGTTGGCGGTGATGTCGGCATCAACGAGAGCTTTTTCAGCCACTTTACCGGTCAAATCGGGGAATTTGGTGCGGAGATCCACAAGGATACAGTGGTTGTCAGTTCCGCCCGACACGATTTTATATCCTTTTTCAATCAATGCTTTCGCCATTGCAGCAGCATTTTTCTGAACTTGAATCTGATATTCCTTGAATGAAGGATCGAGAGCTTCGCCAAACGCAACGGCTTTTGCTGCGATCACATGTTCGAGCGGACCGCCCTGAACGCCGGGGAATACCGCGGAGTCAAGGAGCGCCGACATCTTGCGTATTTCGCCCTTGGGATTAGTTTTCCCCCACGGGTTGTCGAAATCCTTGCCCATAAGGATGATNCCGCCNCGNGGACCGCGAAGAGTCTTGTGNGTGGTNGAAGTGACGATGTGGGCATATTTCACGGGATTGTCGAGCAANCCNGCGGCAATAAGTCCGGCAGGGTGAGCCATATCGATCATGAGGATAGCTCCGATTTTATCGGCGATGGCGCGCATGCGGGCATAGTCCCATTCGCGTGAATAAGCGCTGGCTCCGCCGACAATCAATTTCGGACGCTCTCTCAGAGCGATTTCCTCCATCTGGTCATAGTCGACAAGACCGGTGTCTTCCTTCACATTGTATTCGAGAGCCTGGAATACGAGTCCCGAGAAATTGACAGGGCTTCCATGAGAAAGATGCCCTCCATGGGAAAGATTGAGTCCAAGGAACTTATCTCCGGGTTTAAGGCAAGCCATAAATACAGCCATATTTGCCTGCGCGCCCGAATGAGGCTGCACATTAGCATATTCCGCGCCAAATAGCTTTTTAACACGCTCAATCGCAAGCGATTCAGCTTCGTCGACCACCTGGCAGCCGCCATAATAACGGTGACCGGGATAGCCTTCGGCATACTTGTTAGTCAAACATGAGCCCATAGCTTTCATAACCTGGTCGCTAACAAAGTTTTCCGAAGCAATAAGCTCGATTCCATGCTTCTGACGCTGATGTTCGCGTTCGATAATGTCAAAAATCTGTTTGTCTTTTTCCATCAGATAAATATTATAATGTATTGTTATTATTTTTTCTTTTTCACTGACCATCCGAATCGTCCTATTTCCTCTCCAAGCTCATAGTAAGCGCCATGGCTATAGGCGAGCAATCGTGCCTTGTCGAGCCGGAAAGCTCCGGTTTCAGGTTCGATAAGCGACTCGTCGGCAAGAATATTGATGACTTCCGCAATAAACATGTCATGAGTGCCAAGCTTCATTATTTCCTTGACACGGCATTCAATGCTAAGTGGTGATTCCTTTATGCANGGACACGAAACCATTTCTCCTTTCACGGGNGTGAGTCCCGTCATTTCCCACTTGTTGAATTCCCGTCCTGACTTAACNCCCGCCCAATCGACTGCCCGNNCCATCTCCACGGTGGTGAGATTGATGGTGAACTCCATNGAGTCCTTGATCATCTCATAGCTGTGGCGAGAGGGGCGCACCGAGATGTAGCACATTGCCGGATCGGAACATATCGTGCCGGTCCATGCCACGGTAATCATGTTGCTATCTTCCACTGATTTACCGCAAGTAACCAATACGGCAGGCACAGGATAGACCATTGTGCCGGGTCGCCAACTTTGCTTAGCCATCTATCGGATAGTTTTACTTAATATCAGCCTCTTTGGCTCCTACAGTGTGACCGCAGTAATTGCATCTTATGATGCGCGCTTCATGGTCGACAACAGTGAAGCGGGTCTTCATCGGCTCATTGTTGGTGATGCACTTGGGATTTTTGCACTTAACAATCCCTACAATCTCATCGGGCAAAGTGACACAATATTTCTCCACGACTTCAAAATCGCGGATAATATTGATTTTTGCCGACGGAGCGATCAATGCGATTCGATTGATCACATCTTCGGGGAAGAAAGTGTCGGCTACCTTGATAATACCTTTGGTTCCAAGTTTCTTGGAAGTTAGATTATTACCAATTGTAACACTCTTATCTATTTTCTGAATACCCAGAATTTCAACCGCTTTAAACAGCATCTGAGCAGGAATTCGGTCGATGACCGTTCCATTCTGCAACGCGGCAACTGCCAATTCTTTCTTATTCGGTGCCATAATCATCAATTTTCAGGGACATCAATGCCTAACGCCCGGCAAATAATTGCCTGACGCGCGAATAATCCGTTTTTAGCCTGCTGGAAATAATAAGCCTTGGGGCTATCGTCCACGTCCTGATCAATCTCGTTGACACGGGGCAGCGGATGCAGCACACGAAGATTGTCGCGCGATCCCTCCAGCATTTTCACGTTCAGATTGTAGAGATCCTTCACCCGTTCATATTCCATGATGTCGGTGAAGCGTTCGCGCTGAACTCGGGTCATGTAGAGAATATCGGTATTATTGATAACCTCGGGGGTGAAGTCGCGATATTCGTGATATTTTATTCCATGCTCATCGCAGAATCTTATGTATTCACGCGGCATTTCAAGCTCCTTGCAGGCAATGAAATTGAAAGTAGGGTTGAAGTATTGCAACGCCATCAGCAATGAATGAACGGTTCTGCCATATTTGAGATCGCCGACCATTGTGATGGTGAGGTTGTCCAACGTCCCTTGAGTTTTATAAATCGAATAGAGGTCAAGCATTGTCTGCGTAGGATGCTGATTGGCACCGTCGCCGGCATTGATCACCGGAATATCGGTAACCTCGGTAGCATAGCGGGCAGCGCCTTCCAAGTAGTGTCTCATCACAATCAAATCCACGTAATTGCTCACCATCTTGATGGTGTCTTTAAGGGTCTCCCCTTTTGACGAACTCGTAGTACTGGCGTCAGAGAAGCCAATAATGCGACCGCCAAGACGGTTGACCGCTGTTTCAAAACTCAATCTGGTGCGGGTTGAAGGCTCAAAAAACAATGTAGCCACCACTTTTCCCTGAAGAATCCGATGATTGGGGTGAGCTTCAAAATAACTTGCCTGACGGAGCAAACGCATTATCTCATCCTTCCCAATATCGGATATGGATACAAGACTGTTTCTGTTCATCACTATTGGACTGTTTATGTTAGTGCAAATATACGATTTCCCCTACGCCTGCGCAAATTTTTAGCTATTCCGTTTTTTGTTAAAAAAGCGCCACAACTCCCCTATCCACAATACTGCCGAAGTAGCCGCGATGATAATCAACCAGTCATTCAACTTTATTGGGGTGACGTTGAGCATCGCGCCGCCAAATTCCACAATAATAATCTGCCCGACGAAGATTATCGCGGCAATCATGAGAAACTCGGAACAGCCGGCAAGGTGGAACGCCGACCGACCGGTGTCGAAAGCGCGCGCATTGAACATGTTCCAGAACTGAAGGAAAACGAATATCGTAAAGAAAAGGCTCAGTTCGTAGACCGACAGCCCATGGTAGGAGCCTATGTGACAGCACTCCTCAAAGAAACAAGCGAGCGACTCAACATGAGAATGATGGAACACATACAGCACTCCTAAAAGAAGCGCTGTGAAAATGAGTCCAACACCTACGATATTCTTTCTCATCGAACGGCTTATTATGAACGAATCCCTTGAGCGGGGCTTTTCGCGCATCACGGACGCTGACGGGGGGAGCGACGCAAGAGCCATGGCTGCAAAAGTGTCCATGATGAGATTGACCCACAGCATCTGAGTGACGGTCAACGGGGATTCAGTTCCGGTAAAGGCGCCGATAAGCACGATAAGGCTCGCCACGACGTTGACAGTAAGCTGGAAAAGGATGAACCGCTGTATATTCTTGTAAAGCGAACGCCCCCACATGACCGCTTTGCCGATACTTGCAAAAGAATTGTCGATAATGGTGATGTCGCTCGCCTCTTTAGCCACTGATGTTCCATCGCCCATGGAGAGCCCGACGTGGGCGGTTTTCAACGCCGGAGCGTCATTGGTTCCGTCGCCGGTGACGGCAACAACTTCTCCATTGTGTTGCAACGCTTCCACAAGCCGCTTTTTATCGAGCGGACGAGCCCGCGCTATGATTTTAAGCCGTCCTACCCTTTCATACAGCTCTTCATCGGAAAGAGCGGCGAAATCAGGACCAGTGATTATGCTGTCGTCACCATCAGCTTCGGTCCACAAGCGGATGCTTCTGGCTATCTCTCTCGCAGTGGCGGGAGTGTCGCCGGTAACGACTTTTATGGCTATTCCGGCATCAATACATTCCTTTATCGCAGCAGGAACCTCGGAGCGGACAGGATCGGAAATAGCCACGACACCAAGGAATGTGAGATTGTCAGCGACCAGATGACCGTCGCTAATAACGGTTTCACCCGGTTCCACCACCTGAAAAGCAAATCCAAGAGTGCGCATCGCCTGGCTCTGGTATCGGGCAAGACGCTCTTCAATCGCCTGCCGCTTAACATCGCCGTTGATATTGCGGCACATTCCGAGAACTATCTCAGGAGCGCCCTTCACGTAGAGGATTTTTTTGCCGGGGAATACTGACGACTCCACTTCAGTAGCCATGTATTTCCTTTCGGTGGAGAAGGGCACTTCGGCTATGCGTGTCACGCCGTCGCGGATCGAGGCGTAGTCTATTCCATGAGAATTCAGCCAAAGGATCAAGGCACCTTCAGTAGGGTTTCCAAGCACTTGAGGACGGTCGGAATCTGACAAGTCGAGCATGGCGGTAGAATTTACAGCTATCCCCTCGACAATAGTACGGCTCAACTCATCGTCACCAAGCTTCTGTCCCGGAAGCCCGAAGAAATCAGTATCGGCAAGCCGCATCTGATTTTCGGTAAGAGTGCCGGTTTTATCCGTGCAGATGACAGTAGCTGCGCCCATCGTTTCGCAAGCATGCATCTTACGGACAAGATTATTCGTGCGCAGCATTCGCCGCATACTGTAGGCGAGGCTGAGAGTCACCGCCATCGGGAGCCCCTCTGGAACCGAAACCACGACGAGTGTTACGGCAATCATCACCGTCTGCAGGAAATAAGAAAGGAAATGCACCGCGTCGAGCGCATTCCCTTCTATAAAATACATTAATATTCTTCCGACGATGATTAGCGCGCCGACTGAATAGCTCAACTTCGTTATCACCGTGCCAAGTTTATCGAGCTGAATGCTCAGAGGCGTTTTGACTGAATCATCAATGCGCGCCGCTTCATAGACTTTGCCATTCTCGGTAAGGTCGCCGACTGCGGTAACTTCAAACACACCGTGTCCCTCCATTACTTTAGTCCCTTTCAGCACCATATCAGTAGGGAAAGTCGCATCGTCGTCAAAATGCGCGCTGTCGGTGGATTTCGAGCAAACAGGTTCGCCTGTAAGAATCGACTCGTCGACAGTGAGCGAG
>WFMA01000028.1 GCA_009177195.1 Bacteroidales bacterium
TCGATATTAGGAACCGCCTCTTGGAAAAACACGATGTGGGGACGAACTCGATGCCCGTCGATCACTGTCGCCGGCGTTGTTTCCAGAGCCTCGGGAGTAAGGCTATAGACCTTGGTCTCGTCGTCGATAGCCCTCACTTTCATCAGCTCGCCATGAAGATGGAGCACATTGCTGCTCCCGGCTCGCTCGTGAAGGTCGTCGACATTCTGGGTAATGATGTAGGTGTCAAAATGTTTTTCAAGCGCCACAAGCCCGGCATGACCCTCGTTGGGCATGGCTTTAAGCAGATCACGCCTGCGCGCGTTATAGAATTGATGCACCAGCTCGGGATTGCGGGCAAACCCGTCGGCGCTCGCCACGTCCATCACCGGATACTGTTCCCAAAGTCCTCCGCTGTCGCGGAAAGTCGAGATTCCGCTCTCGGCGCTCATGCCGGCGCCGGTAGATATAACCAGTTTCTTCTTCATTATATTTCCTGTTTTTTTTTGACCGTAAATATAACAAATTTCCACCTACATTTTCAATGCGGCAGCGACTATTTCTTTTTATAAAGCAGAAACGACGGATTGATTCTCATATAAATTCCAGCAGCGAAACTCACACCGCCCTTCATGCGCTCTTTCACGCCGTCGCTATCGGTGGCGTCACATGCCAAGCGGTCATAGATGTCGACATTGACACCGAGTGAGAATCCGCGGGCGAACTCCTTAGCGTAATCGAAACCTACGTAGATCGTCGAGGGCTTGTCATAAGTCATTCCGGGATATTTGGTCGACACGCAACCAAACAACGGATAGCCAAACATCGATATGAACCGGTCGCCATAGAAATAGCCCAATTTAAAACGCGCGTAAAGCGTTTCAAGACTGCAATGGGCATAGAGTGCGCTGCCGCTGTTAAAGCTCCACAATTCACCCGCCTGCTGATAATAGCCGAGATAATCCACCTCGGCGGTAAGGCGCTTCACGTGACGGCGATCAAGATTCAAAGAAGCGCCCAATCCCACAGCGCCGTTCATAAGGGTCTGCACGGAGCCGGAAGTGATAGTGTCGATCTCGCCTCCGCGATGCTGCGCGAGAAACTGCAAGGGGGTATAGAAATGAAGGCGCGACTTCTCGCTGTTGTACTTAAACCGGCTCGACAAGCCAAACACGAATTCTTCCTGATGATGGTCGCCGCGATAAATGAAACTCTGCCAGTCGACCCACATGTCGGCGTCAAGCCAGCGATTTTTGTAAAGAAGCTGCACGCCTGTCTCCTGATCGGCGGTGAGATTCAATTCAGGCTCATACAGCGGCATGAGCAACCGATGGTTAGCGCCGCCGTAAATGCTGCCCAGCACAACCTGCAAACCGAAATCGGTAGCGACCTGAACTCTGAAAAACGGCACAAGGTGGAACCCGTGGGAGTGCTCACCACCGGTCCATTCCGAGATGTCGCGATAAGCCATGTTGGGATAACGATCGGTGCCCCAGAACCGCAAAAGGTTCAATCCAAGCTCAGCTTTCACCTTAGACGAAGGCATGTAACTCACCTTAGGGCTCAGCCGGAATCCGGGCAAGGTGTAGCCGCTCATGACCGATGAGGAAAACTCATTGTTGCGAAAGAACAGAAGCCCGTCCACATCAAGACGCAGCTCCCCCACATGCGCCGAGTCCAGCTTCTCCTCGGAAAGATAAATATCCTTATCAAACTGGGCAAACAGGTCGCCGCCGCCCGACAGCAACGCCGCAATCAATACAACAACACTAATATAGAGACGTCTCATTAATTACAATAATTATACAGGCATAAAAAAAGAATCAACCGGAATTATCTATCCCGGCTGATTCTATTAACGGATATATTATTAAAATATTATCTTACCCGTCTTTGAGCCGCTACGGTAGATGTAGACGCCACGGTCGAGCGCAACACCTTCAAGCGACTCAAACTCGCCCACTTTCACGCCTCCGATAGTGAAGACTTCAATAGGCATAGCCTCGTCAAACTCAACAGCTTCGATCGATGCCGAAACGCGTTCGCCGGCCTCGAGCTTGATGCAGTCCCACAGCACGCCGCTCTTATCCTTGCAATTGGAAGCGGTGAGCGTCAGCTTGTTCTCGCCCATCTTAAGCAGTGAAGCGGGGAAAGAGACGCTTTGCACCAGGTGGCGTCCTGCCTGAGTGGCGCTGCGGCGAATCGAGCCGTCATCCTTCAGGCTCCATGTAGCCTTGTTGCTACCGTTGACACCAACCACGATTTTCGGAGAGTTGGACACTCCGGCAATTGAAGCGGTAAACTTGGCGTCGCCCGTATACTCCTTGTCAAGATTGAACTTCACGGTCCAGGTTCCATTCATCGTCTGAGCGTTATACCAATCCTTTGCAGGATCGCTCGCGCCAATGACATACTCGATATTAGCCGGGATTCCCTGCCAACACTCATAAGCGCGCGGCTTGTCGCTTCCGTTGAAGCCATCGGCGCGACGGTTATTCTCGCCGATATTCCACAGCAGGTTGGCGTAGGTTTCAGGAGTCCAGTCAATAGTGCCGAGATCAACCGTTTCAGCATCGACAGCGATGTCCTTAACACGCAACTCGTCGGTGATAGTTCCGGTAGTAGCGTAGGCGAAAAGAGCGTAGTCGCCCTTGCGCACGTTCTTAATCGCAAAATTGCCGTCGGCATCGGTCTTAGCCCAGAAGATATATTTTCCTCCTTGAGCGAGCAAGTCGACATCGGGCTCGGCAAGCACCACCTGGATATCGCCGCAACCCTGACCGGTGGTCACATTGATTTTACCGGTGACAGTCGCGCGATCCAGCGGATAATACTGATTCTCAAACCACTTGAACGGCCATTCAGCCTGAAGAGCTTTCGCTTTCGCACGAGCGTCGGCAATCATCTCTTCACGATTTTCACCCGAATTCACGTAGATGAAGAACGGACCGAAAATCTGGTGCTCGTTGTCGTTATAAGTCTGTGACGACGCGCCGAGATGCTCGCCTTGAAGCATCTGGATGGTGATAGGCGACTTACTGGTGGCATGCACGGTAAGCTCCTGACGCAACGGTCCGCCGTTGAGCCATTCGTAGCTCACCGGAATGTTCCAAACACCCACCTTGCCGTTCATCAACCCGTGGAAATCATCGCTGTCGATGAACTGAGCCCAGTTGTATTTGGTGTAGATCGAGCCGTCAGCCATCTTATAGGTGGCATCCTGAACAGTGTTTTCGGTTTGTTCAGCCACCGCCATTTCAGAATTGGAGGGAATTTTTCCCTGCATCACGTCGTCAACATAACCGTCAAGGAAAGTCGACGCAAGACGTGTACACACTCGCGTCTCCTTCACCGGTCCCACTCCGCCTTGAGAAGTGTCGCCGCTCTTTGTGTTGCCGTTGACAATCACGTAGGTGTAGACCCCGCTCTCGCCTTTGCGCAGGATGTAACCCTGCTGATAAAGCGGGAGCGCGCTATTGGCGCCTGCCGAATAGAGCACCTCGATGTAATCGTCGGTCTGCTTTACTATTTCAGCCTTTGCAGCGGTAAGATTACGGTTCTTGTTTGAAGTGTAGTCAAAGTATATACCGTTGTTTGCAAGAATATTTGCAGTTCCGTTAGCCGGATGTTTCATCGTCTTGGCAAGTCCTTTGGCATCGATCGATAAAGTGATGATGCCGTTGGACATTGTACAAGTGCGATCAGATTTCAACTCAACGGTCATTTCGCCTTCAGCGTTTGCCATTAAAGCAAACGCCGCAAGCGAAAGAGATATTAAAGATTTTTTCATTTACAAAAATATAATTTACTGATTGCGTCTATTTTAAAATAAGCTATTATTTAGTGTTGCGGTTGCGCCACAATGCGGTCATGTCCTCAAGAGTCTTGCCCTTGGTTTCAGGCACGAGCTTGTAGACAAAGATAGCGGCGATAACGCAAATCACGCCATAGAGAGCGTAGGCGAACATGTGACCGAAATGGCTTCCCATTTCGCCAAGCTCCATGTTGTACATCGGCACGAATGTGCTCGAGACGATGAAGTTGAAAATCCACTGGAAAGCGACAGCGATAGCCACTGCNGCNCCACGGATGGNGNNGGGNAAAATCNCGGAAATGAGCACCCAGCATATCGGNCCCCATGAGAACATNAACGATGCCGAATAAACCNTGATGCAAACAANCGGCACGNTGGGAGCCACGGTGACGATATTGGACACCNCAACGCCGATGGCGCCGANAGCCATGCCGATAGANCCCCNGATGAGCNAGGGTTTGCGANCCANTTNCTCGACAGTGAAGATAGCCACGAGGGTGAACGAAATGTTGACGATACCCATGATGATGGTCTGCACCATAGGATTGCCCATGTTCATCGACTCAAATATGCGCGGAGCATAGTAGAGCACGGCGTTGATACCCACCGCCTGCTGGAACACTGAAAGCATGATGCCGACGAAAATCACCATAACGCCGAATGAGAAGAGACGCTCGCTCTTGACATCGACAGTCGACTTGATATCGGCAAGGATTTCACGGGCTTTCTTGATGCCGTTGATGCGGGCAAGCACGCCGAGAGCCTTCTCGTCTTTGCCGACAAGGGCAAGATAACGCGGCGACTCGGGAACGAGACACACCAGAATGGTGAACGCGCCGGCAACAAACGCCTCGCTACCGAACATATAGCGCCAGCCGGTCATGATGGTCCATGCGTCGGAGCCAGAAACAACGATATAGATATTCTCGGCGGTCTTTTCTATGATGGGGTTGGTGTGATCGCCAAGAATGAGGAAGTTCACAAAGTAAACCACAAGCTGTCCGAAGATGATTGCGAACTGGTTCCATGACACGAGCGTGCCTCGGATATTCGAGGGAGCCACCTCGGCAATATACATGGGGCAGATGGCGGAAGCGAGNCCCACNCCGATACCGCCAAGAATGCGATAGAGGTTGAAGACCCACAACAGGCTGTAGGTGGGCNTTCCGTGNTNAAAGACCAGGAATTCGGGGTAGTAAGAGCCCAGCGCCGACAGGAAGAAGAAGACGCCGGCAAGAATCAACGATTTTTTACGTCCGTAGTTCTGAGCGCAGAAACCCGACAGGGCGCTACCCAGGATACACCCCAGAAGGGCGCTGGACGAAGTGATGCCATGGATCACATCAGTGTAGACGAAATCCTTGGCGCCAAGGAAGAATGCCTGCAGTCCTTTCTCGGCTCCCGAGATAACCGCAGTATCATATCCGAAGAGCAAACCGCCGAGCACCGCCACGAGAACGATCGAGAAGAGATAGCTTTTGCTCCCCTTTTCAGGATAATCCATATTTGTAAAGATTTATTGGGTTAGTATTCAAGGTCATGAAATATATACGACTATGACAGGATCCGGTTTTCCGGACCCCGTCATAGTTGCAATTATCAATATAAAAAGTTTCGGATTGACATCGCTGATTAGCAGTACATGGCAACGATTGCTTCATAAAGCTCCTGCTTGCCGCTGGTCTGCTTGGGCTCATTAACCTCTTTACCGTAGGCAGCCACTTCTTCAAGAGTCATCTTGCCATCCTCGAAGTCTTTGCCCTTGCCTGCGTCAAATGAAGCGTAACGATCTTCGAGCATCTTCTTGTAGGGCGACTCTTCAAGAATAGCGGCAGCGCTTTCAAGAGCGCGAGCCATAGCGTCCATACCGGCGATGTGAGCGATGAAGATGTCCTCGAGGTCGGTAGAGTTACGACGGGTTTTTGCGTCGAAGTTAGTACCGCCGTTGCCGAGACCGCCGTTGCGGATAATCTGCATCATAGCCTGAGTGAGCTCGAAGTTGTCGATGGGGAACTGGTCAGTGTCCCAACCGTTCTGATAGTCGCCGCGGTTAGCGTCGATTGAACCGAGCATGTTATTGTCAACAGCCACTGCGAGTTCGTGTTCGAAAGTGTGGCCGGCGAGAGTAGCGTGGTTAACCTCGATGTTCAACTTGAAATCCTTCTCAAGACCGTGAGCTTTCAAGAAGCCGATAACGGTTTCGCTGTCAACGTCATACTGGTGCTTTGAGGGTTCCATGGGCTTCGGTTCGATAAGGAATGTTCCGGTAAAGCCTTTAGAACGAGCATAGTCGCGGGCAAGCTTGAGCATCATAGCCAAGTGCTCTTTCTCACGCTTCTGATCGGTGTTGAGAAGGCTCATGTAACCCTCACGACCGCCCCAGAACACATAGTTGGTACCGCCGAGGGCGATAGTAGCGTCGATAGCATTTTTAATCTGAACGGCAGCGCGAGCCACAACGTCAAAGTCGGGATTGGTAGCGGCGCCATTCATGTAACGTCCGTTGCCAAACACGTTGGCAGTTCCCCAAAGGTTCTTGATGCCGGTAGCAGCCATCTTTTCCTTGAGATAAGCAACGATTTCTTTGAGATTGCTTTCATATTCTTCAACCGAGTTNCCTTCGCTCACGAGGTCAACATCGTGGAAGCAGAAGTATTCGATGCCCATCTTTTCCATGAACTCGAAACCTGCGTCGGCTTTCTGCTTAGCGATCTGCACTGCGTCAGTTCCCTCGTTCCAGGGGAATTTCTTTGTGCCGCCGCCAAACTGGTCGCCGCCTTCAGCGCAAAGTGTGTGCCACCATGCCATAGCGAATTTCANCCAGTCTTTCATTNNTTTGCCNAGAATCACCTTCTCTGCGTCATAGTAGCGATAAGCCAAGGGGTTCTTGCTATCTTTGCCTTCAAACTTGATTTTTCCTATCCCGGGAAAATACTCTTTAGTTGCCATAATTGTTAATTTTGTTTTAGGTTAATATTTTTATTTCATTTCAGTTTCAAGAATTTCTTTCCAACGACCGTAAGCGTCAGCATAAGCCTGGCGGTCAGATGCCTTGGGCTCGATAATCTCTATGCGGTCAAGCGTTGCGAACGCCTCGTTGTTATCAGCATAGATGCCGGCTCCGATACCGGCTCCCTTTGCAGCGCCCACCGAACCGTCAGTGTCAAACAGCTCTATAGTCGCGCCGCTCACTCCGGCGAGAGTCTCGCGGAAGATGGGGCTCAGGAACATGTTGGCATGTCCGGCGTGAATCTTCTTCACGTCCATTCCCAGCGATTCCATGATTTCGATACCGTATTGGAACGAGAACACGATTCCCTCCTGGGCGGCTCTCACGAGATGCTGTTTGCCATGGCGCAAGAAGTTCACTCCATGAATGGAGCTGCCGATCTCACGGTTCTGAAGCACGCGCTCNGCGCCGTTTCCGAAGGGAAGGATTGTCACGCCTTCGCTGCCAATGGGCACTTCAGCGGCAANGTCGTTCATTCCGGGGTAGCTGATACCCTCGGGAGCCACGTTGCGCTTAATCCATGAATTGAGAATGCCGGTGCCGCTGATGCAAGCCATNACTCCAAGACGGGTCTGCCCGTCGCCATGATTGACATGGGCAAAAGTGTTGACACGTGATTTATTATCATAGTTAACCTCTCCGTTCACTCCATACACCACGCCTGAAGTCCCTGCTGTCGAGGCGATTTCGCCGGGATTGAACACATTGAGCGACAGCGCGTTGTTGGGCTGGTCGCCGGCACGGTAAGTAACAGGGATGCCCTCTACCAGTCCAAGCTCGGCGGCAGCCTTGGCTGTCACGTGACCCTGAACCGAGAAAGTGGGCACTATTTCGGGGATAATCGAAGGATTGTAGCCGAAATAAGCCATCACAGCGTCAGACAGGCGCTCATTTTTGAAATCCCACAACATCGCTTCCGACAAGCCCGAGATGGTCGTACACACACGATCGGTGAGCTTCATTGCTATATAGTCGCCGGGGAGAAGGATTTTATCTATTTTCGCAAACAATTCAGGTTCATTCTCCTTGACCCATGCAAGCTTGGTCGCAGTAAAATTGCCCGGTGAATTGAGGATGGTGCTCAAACAAGCCTCTTCGCCTATCTCCTTGAACGCTTTTTCACCATAGGGGACACCGCGTGAGTCGCACCATATAATTGCGGGACGAAGAACATTGCGGTCCTTGTCGATGCACACCAATCCATGCATCTGATAAGAGATGCCGATAGCCTTGATGTCGGCAGGCTCAATTTGAGCTTTCGCAAGAATCGATTGGGTGGACTGGCGAAGATGTTCCCACCATTGATCGGGGCGCTGCTCAGCCCAGCCTTGCTTCACTGACAGAATCTCTGCCTCAACTTTAGGAAAAAATGCCGATGACACGCACTTGCCTGTCTCAACATCCACGAGACTCGCCTTGACCGACGAGCTTCCTATGTCATAACCTAATAGATACATATTTAAACTGTGTTTATGGGTTAGCTACTTTTTCAATGTCGACTGCGGTTATATTTTTTGCGGTCAAACTTATAATATCTCGCCGCACGATGAGCCACGCCCTGCTGACGTTCGTCAAGCGGCACAACGTAGTCCATCAATGCTATTTTTTTATGAAAATTGCGGGCGTCCACCCGATGATTGAGCAGGATTTCGTAGAGCGACCGGAACTGAGCGGCTGTAAACTTGCGCGGCAACAATTCAAAAAGCACCGAGGGATTCATATCAGTCACGCCGCGAAGATTCAGCAGCGCCTCGGCGACAATTTGATTATGGTCAAAGGCAAGAGCGCCGATTTCAGCCACCGGGGTCCAGAAAGCGCTGGAACTTATGAGCTGCTTCTCGTTGGCGCGGTCAATCTTGACAAGAGCCACATAACCCACGGTGACTATTCGCTCCACGTGTACTTTCTGCGCGCGCTCGAGCCACAGCACATCACGCGGGTCGTTGGTCCTGTTTTTCGATCCGAAAGCTTTGAACTGCATGAGATTCACGTTTTTGAGTCCTGTAAGCTCAAACAGCACCCTCGCTGCCGCCTCGTCGAGATCCTCGTCCTCATAAATGAGGCTGCCGGGCAGTTTCATGCCATGAAATTCACCGCTGTCGTCAACTCCGTCACGCTTCACCAACAGAATGCACAAACCGTCGCCGTCAAATCCAACCACGACACAGTCCACTGATATATGGTTATTTGCAAGTCGGTATAGAGTTTCGGTTTGTTCCATGGTGATGTCAGAATCGTTTTGCGGTGCAAATATAAGTCATCTTTTCTTAAAAAGCAAAAAAGATTTTAATGTTATAAAACATTGTTTGCGTTAAAGATAGTTTTCATCCTTTATACGAGAAGCCCCTCGGCTTATCATCCCGTTGACGATATGACTCCGCCGATGCCTGTCAGCGGCAAAATTCAGTCTCCCCATTCCGCGCTCTCGGCAACAATCTCCACTTTATAAGGAACAGCCTTTGCCGAGCGCGGAATCACCCGGGTGTCGTGATAATAATAGCGTTGCTGACGGTCCCATGACCGCCATTCCACCTGACGCGTTTCGCCCGGAGGGATGTCGCAACCCACCCTCACTTTGCGTGCATGAAGCATGTTGCCGCCATCCACCGCCCGGTAAACTATGTTAAGAGTCAGCGACTTCAGCGGGCGGCTGTAACGGTTGGTCACGCGCACGCTCTCCTTCGTCGAACGCAGAGCCTTGTCATACCCCTCCACCGCCAGGCTGTCTTGCGGCAACGCTCCGGTCGGCGCGACCTCATCGTAAGGCAACTCCACCCCGTCGGCTTTTTCAGCTTTCAGCTTCCCTCTCGTGGTTCGGGTGTCGGCAAACGCGGCAACGAAGCCGAGGGCAATTATCGCAAGCAAAATGACAACGGCGCGCATCACAAGTAGATTGGCTCCAACGGACCGTCGGAGGGTATGGGAAAAATTTTGACACACCCGTCTTCGCCCGTAGCGTCACTTCCCGTGGAACGAACATACAGCCGCGACAGATAGGGAATCATGCGCCACACCTGGAAAGTCAGCTTCTTACCCCGGCTTTTAAACACAAGCCTGCTGTCGCCGTTCAGCGTCAACGTGAATTTCTTGGACTTCATCAGCCGGGAGCCGCCGTCGGAATCGGTGAACAGCTCCGCCGAGTAAACGCCCTTAGTCGAGGTGGCTGAAAGAGTGCCCATCACCGTTCCGGGCAGAAGCGACCGCGAAGGCGATCTCAAAATCACCATGCGATAAGTGTCGGCAACGTCAAAATGGGGAGTGTCGCCGACCCGCTCAATCAGCACCGTGGCGCCGTTGTAGGGAAAACGCCAGATGCCTTCCACCCGGTGCAACGGGCGCGAAGCCAGCTCCGACTTGACCCCTTGGATGTCGGCATACTTCTCCACATCAACCGACTGAGCCGACACGTCAGACGCGACACCGGCTATCAACAGCAGTAAAGCAGCGACGGCAATGCGGGACATAGCGGAGAGAGGAGGGATGAAACTTTAGATGGTCTTGAACTGATACTGGAGTCCGAAGCTCAGAATCTCCTTCAGCTGCCAGCAGCNCCAAGTGCCGCGATTCTCCTTGGGAGTGCTCGAGTCATAACGGAGATGCACGAAAATCTGGGTCGAGAGATAGCGGTTGATCGAGAAGTTGAGCGTGTTTTCCCAGTCACCCTGGAGATAATCGTAATCGGTGAACACGAAGAACCTCGACGAATAGTTGATATTCCACATGATATCCCAGTTTATTTTCACCTCGGCGTTGCTACCGATTTCGCTCACTGAGCGGTGCCCCTCTTTTATGCCGAAGTTGGTCACCGGAATGCGATGGCTCGACGACACTTTCAAGTTATAGGAAAGCGGAGCTATCGACATGTCCATGGCGAAACGGCGCGGCTTGTTCTTATAATTATANGTCATACCAAGACCCACGTTCAACTCGCCCGGCGACATGAACGCCGCCTTCATCGTGTGGCTGTTGGGCTTGTAGTTGTTAAAGAACTGAGTCTTGAACATGGCATTCATTGAATAGTACCAGTTGTTGACGGCGCGCAGTCCCAGAGTTCCGTTAAACTGGAACTGATCCTGGCTGATGGTGTAATTATGGATCGAATCGTTGGGAGCGCTCGCCATACCCAGCTTATATTGAGTGGTCGCCTCGGCAATCAAATTGGGATGGAACTTGGGATTGAGCTTCACGTTCCACTTGATGTTGGCAATAGCGTTTATATTATTGTCACCACCCTGATACCAGTTGGGGCTGACGTAAGCCTGAGAAAATTGAGCCGACGCGTTGAGCACGTGCAACCAATGCTTCTGAACCACCTCAACCGGCGCCACTTCCGATTTCAAATCTGACTCAGCCACGTTGATGATCACCTCGTCAATAGTAATCTGAGATGTCGACGGGTCAACGGTAGCCTTATACGTTTTTGGCGGCACGGGCAAGGTATTGATATTGTAACGCACGCGCTCGGGATAAGCCATCATGTACCACTGCTTCAGATTGCGGTAACGCCTGTTGCTTTCAGCCACCTCCTTCAGCCAGTCGGTTCCGGCGATATCATCAGCAAGAATAGCGTTGCCGTCGGCTACATTGACCGAATCAAGATAGAAAACACGGTCAAACACCATCGGCATGAATGCCACCCTCGGCAACGGTTGCGGGTTGATGAACGACAGCTTCAGCGAGTCGGGAATCGAGTCAGCCGCCTCATCATCTCCGATAAAATCAAAGAAAGGGTTATCCTTCCTGCTCAATTCGGCAGGTTCGCCGTCAACGGCGGGAGCCGGCGAAACGCCGTTCAGCAAGTCAAGCAACTTCGTGTCGGCTTTCTGTTCCGAAGAAACCTGCGAATAGGCGGCATTTGGGTTGAAAACGGCGATCGTAAATATCAGAAATGAGATTATTCGGGCAAATGACATAGCGATTGATTTATTTATGCGGCAAATATACGTAAAAATCACCACATTTCTACCTTGTCAGTATAAAAAACAAGGACACTACCTTGTTTAGCGGGGCACGTTGCAATTTGAGCAACGGTCATGATAATGAGAGGTGTATGCACCACAATAAGGGCATTTTGTGCCCGAAGAGTTATAATATGCCACCCAGCTGCTGAGAGAGCCGCCTGAATTCGGGGTTTTACTTACTCCTGTTCCGCCACACTGGGAACATCCTTTGACTGTGTTGGAGTTGCCGCCGCTGTTGTTTCTGCGGCTGCTACTGTCATAGTCGTTGTAGTTGGCAGTATCGTGGGTTGTTGTTCCGTCGGGAGCAATGGTAGATATTGAACCTATTGCATATCCCGGATATTCCTGGTTGGCGCATGTCGAGCACACCCTGTTGCCTTTGCATAACATGCACCGTCCCGACGTCTGGCAGACGTAACACGGGTAGTAATTTCCGTAGCCGGCCGATATTATACCACCTTGCCCGTGGCAGATGGAGCACATACCGGTGCCATGGCAGCTTCCGCAAATTTTTGTTCCGTTGCAGCTGGGGCAAATACGGTAGCGTGTGCGCATAATGTAGCCGTTCGGGAATTTTTTCACAATCACAAATCCGCCGTAGCCCAATTCTTCGCGCCAAGTCTGTACGCCGCTGTTATTATTTACATTGCTATTGTTGTTATTGACGGTTCCTTTGTTATAGCTCTGGTTGCTTGGAGCGTTATTGCCCGACCGTTGCGGACCGGTTCCCTCAAAGCTCACATAGCTTGATCGACCTACGATTTGCTGGTTTTTGTCGTGGACAGTAACCAATATTTTATAGGTATTCTTCCCCGGAAGCAAGTTGAGGTCATCAAGATATAAATAACACCATGCGTTGTTGTAATCGGTGCTATCGTAGGGCGGAGTGAACGATGAAGTTTTATAAGATGCTCCGGAGGAGCTCTTCTGTGCGTTATTCATGGTATGCCAGTTTCCATCGGGACCCAGAATCCACAAGCACCAGCTCATGTTCTCGCCTTTGCCGTTTTTAACGGTGAAACTAAAATTCACCTTCATGGCGCTGCGGTTATTGTATTTGACGCCATGCTCCACCCACACCTTATTGACGGTGGCAGTGGCTCCATAGGCATTGACAGATAGTAATAACAGAACCGGAAGCAACAGCAGTTTCAATAAATATCTCATAGCTATATGAATGATTGTCAGTTTATACGGCACAAAGATAAATAAAAAAACGCGATTTCAGCACCGCGTTTTTTTTACTTTTATAAGGTAAAACTGTAAAAGACTATTTTTCAGCCGTGTAGATGGAACAGGTGCCGAAAGTGAGCCTGCGGCACCGGCAATTCTTGAATCCGGCATCGCGCATAAGCCCGAGCATCTCCTCTCCTTGCGGAACGGCGGCTATGCTTTCAGGCAGATAAGAATAGGCGCGCACGTCGCGCGACACCATCCTGCCCACCAGGGGGATCACATGGCGCGTATATAGATTATAGAACGGCTTGGCCAGGGGCGAGCGGGGAGTAGACAGCTCTATGACACAAAGCGCGCCCCCGCGCTGCATCACCCTGTACATCTCGGCATATCCGCGGTCGAGATGCTCGAAGTTACGCACCCCGTAGGCTACCGTGATGCAGTCAAACACCTCGGGAGGAAACGGCAGGTCAAGGCAATCCTCGTTCATGAAACGGATGGCTCCCGACAGCCCGGCAGCCTCCACTTTCTTCTCGGCTATCGCAATCATCCCGGGGCTCAGGTCAACGCCCGTTATNCGTCCAGGATGGAGCTTCTTGAACAGGAGCATGGCGAGATCGCCCGTGCCTGTAGCCACGTCAAGAATATGCTGTGGAGACTTGCGCTTCAGCATATTGACAGCGCGCAGCCTCCACAGTTTATCGATGCCGAAAGTCATCATGCGGTTCATGAAGTCATAGGCGGGAGCGATCGAGTCAAACATGTCTCTCACCTGCTCCGTTTTACGACGCCCGTCGCCGTAGGGATTTACCTTTTCGGCTTTTACTTCCATCAGCGCGATTCAAGATAGCGGGTCACGTTATCCTCGATGCGCTTGGTGAGATCGCTCTCGTCGCCTCTCACAAATTTTTCGCCGGTGATGTGCTCATAGAGCTCAATGTAGCGTTCGCTCACCGATTCGCAGAATTCATCAGTCATTTCAGGCACTTTCTGTCCTGCTTTTCCCATGAAATCATGCTCGATAAGCCACTGGCGAACAAATTCCTTCGAAAGCTGGCGCTGAGGCTCGCCCTTGGCGAAACGCTCCTCATAGCCGTCGGCATAGAAATAGCGCGATGAATCGGGGGTGTGGATTTCGTCGATGAGATAAACCTTTCCGTCGCGTTTTCCAAACTCATACTTCGTGTCGACGAGAATCAACCCCTTTTCAGCGGCGATCTCAGAACCGCGCTTGAACAACATGCGGGTGTAGCGCTCCATGGTTTCATAGTCATCTTTGTCAACTATTCCCTGAGCTATAATCTCCTCGCGCGAAATGTTTTCGTCATGTCCTGCCTCAGCCTTGGTGGTGGGAGTGATGATCGGCTCGGGGAAACGCTCGTTCTCCTTCATGCCGTCGGGAAGTTTGACTCCGCATATTTCACGCACACCGTTCTGATAGTCACGCCATGCGCTGCCGGTGAGATAGCCGCGGATAATCATTTCCACGCGGAATCCCTCGCATTTCAATCCCACGGTCACCATCGGGTCGGGAGTGGCGAGCTTCCAGTTGGGAACGATGTCGGCGGTAGCGTCGAGGAACTTTGCCGCAATCTGGTTCAACACCTGTCCCTTGTAGGGGATTCCCTTGGGCAATATCACGTCAAACGCCGATATACGGTCGGTAGCGACCATCACCATCAGATCGTCGTTTATGTCATAAACGTCACGCACTTTTCCGTGATATACACTTTTCTGTCCCGGAAAATTAAAATCGGTTTTTGTCAGAGTCTTAATCATTCTCGTTATTCTTGTTGTTTTGGTTTTCTGTCAATTTATGCCGGTCGTCCCACTGCTGGTAAGCCTCGACGATGCGCTGCACGAGCTGATGGCGCACGATGTCCTTTTTGCCGAATTCCACCATCCCCACTCCCGGCACATCCTTAAGCACCTTGAGCGCCTGCACAAGTCCCGAGACAGTGCTGCGCGGAAGGTCAATCTGAGTGATGTCGCCGGTTATGATCATCTTGGCGTTCATGCCCAGACGGGTGAGGAACATCTTGATTTGATGGGTGGTGGTGTTCTGCGCCTCGTCGAGCACTATCACGGCGTCGTTCAGTGTGCGTCCGCGCATGAACGCGAGCGGAGCTATCTGAATCACGTTGGTTTCCATGTACTCCTTCAGCTTCACCGCCGGCACCATGTCCTCAAGCGCGTCATAAAGCGGCTGCAAGTAGGGGTCTATCTTGTCCTTCATGTCGCCTGGCAGGAAGCCGAGCTTCTCGCCAGCCTCGACAGCAGGACGCGACAGGATTATCTTCCTCACCTCGCGGTTTTTCAACGCCCTTACAGCCAGCGCTATCGCAATGTAGGTTTTTCCGGTTCCGGCAGGACCGAGAGCGAAAGTGAGATCATTTTTTGTCACCGAGTCCACCAGAAGCTGCTGATTAGCAGAACGCGCCGAAATCGGCTTGCCGTTCACCCCGTAGATAATCACATTATCCTTGGGCAGCTCTTTGGGCGCTTTCCCCTTCACGATGTCGAGAATCACGTCCTCAGTGAGTTTGTTATATTTAGCGCAATAATCCTCCAGCTCCTTAATCTTCTTTTCAAAAAGGGCGGTCTCCTCCTGGTCGCCGATCACTTTTATGATTTGACCCCGCGCCGCCAT
Organism: Bacteroidales bacterium; assembly: GCA_009177195.1. Classification (GTDB taxonomy): domain Bacteria; phylum Bacteroidota; class Bacteroidia; order Bacteroidales; family Muribaculaceae; genus Muribaculum. The sequence continues at coordinate 15,591 of WFMA01000028.1, forward strand.
GCGCAGTTTCGGGAAGAGATTGCGGATAAGCTGCATGTTGCAGTTATTGACCCCGTAGAAACTCACGGGATCCACATTTTCTATGATAATTATTCGTTCTATCATCAGCAATTGAGTTGAATGCAAAAATACAACATTTCCACGTAATCGCAAAAATCCGATTACACCTATATAAAAAGTCTCCCCCTCAATACCTCTGAAAGCCCTTGCTCTGTAGGCGCAATGATAAAAAACTGCGGCACGGATTCCTCAGTTCCAGAATCCATGCCGCTCATTTTTCCAATGAAACAAGGTGCTACCAGGCAAAAGTCATCGGGCTGTCGCCGTAAGGCTTATCTTCAAATGCTGTCGGAAGCCCCTCGGCATTCAACGTCCACTCAAACGTCATGTCGTCCCACTTATCTTTCCTCCCCACGGGAAGATGAGCTGTCGCCTTGCCAAGCAGTCCGGCATAATAAGCTACCGCCATCTCGTCCATGTCGATTCCGAACGTCATGTCGAAGAGCATCACGCACCCCTTGTTATCCAACGGTGACTTCACCGAGGAATCGACATAGGAAATCGTTGTGGCATAAGTGTTTTCTGCATTGTCTGATGTCATGGAAACGCTCACGATGTCGCCCCCGGCATAGACTATGCGGGTCACCTCGTTGTCACCCTCGGTGCGCTTCATGTAGTCAAGGCGGCAATCCTTGTCGTAGCCAAACCACCATTCCTCCTCGCCGTCATCGCTCACTTGCAACGCATATTCGATAAACTGCTCATCGTTAAGCCTGATATATAACACATCGGTCTCCGGCTCGTCAAAATATTTTATCGTAATCGTCATGTCATAACGGGCGGCACGTGACACCGGCGCGTAGGAGAATGTCGCAGCCGACCATCGGTCCACAATCGAAGTCACCTGTCCGTCGCCATTCACCGTTATCCGTGCGTCGCCCACCTTCGAGGGAATACCGCCAGTAAACACTCGAAGAGCGTTAGGAGCGGCAACCTCCTCCTTTTTATCCGGCTTGTCACCGTCATCATCACTACACGCCGAGAGCACTCCGCCCATGCAACACGAAACAATCGCCACAAATAAAAACCTGTAATTTTTCATTTCCATAAATTAAATTTGATTATCGCCCGCAAATTTATCCCCCCACAGCGACAATTCTCGTCCTCCTCCCAAAAAAACACAACCCGCACTGTAGTGACATCGCATGCCCCCGAAGCCCTCAAACCTCCAACTANCCGCCAAAACGTAGGGACATGGCGTGCCATGTAACCAAAGCAACATCCTGATTGCCATTGAAATATATTGNNGACATCGCACGCGATGTCCCTACTCCTTTCATTGGACACCATCAACACTACGAGCGCAGCGAGGTGTGGTGGGTACAACTCAACCCCTAAACCGCACTCTGCAAAGAGTGCCCCATAAATCCACTTACGGTAAAGAGCTTTAACTCCGATAAAAAACAGCCTCGGGCGGCGCTTTGCACCACCCGAGGCAAGAGGCTACATTTATATGAGTAAATCCTATTTCTTATGCACGTAGCGGAGCACCTGACAGGTGCGCGCCGGCAAATAGAGCTTCAGCCAGCCCTTTCCTTGATCATCGTAAAGCGGATCGGGATTAGTGAAATGATGAACCGAGTCGTCAATATTTCCGAAACCGCCATACTCGGCATCGTCGCTTGACAGCACCACCTCATATTCTCCCGCCGGAGCAAGGAAGCCATAATCCTGATAGCTCTCAAACGGCGCCCAGTTGAACACGAAAATCAAATCTCCGCGCATGAACGCCAGCACCTGATCAGAATCCTTATCCCAAAGCTTCACCACCGGAAGCGCCTGAAAATCATAAACGTCGCTCACAAGCTCAATCATAGCATTGTCGAAAGCGTTAAGCTCGCCGTAGCGCAACTCCTTGCGGTCCACGAGGTCCCACTGGCGGCGGGCATATTTATAGCTCCAGCCGTTGCCCTCCCTCGGGAAATCAATCCACTCGGGATGTCCGAACTCGTTGCCCATGAAGTTGAGATATCCGCCATTGATGGTGGCAAGGGTCACGAGGCGTATCATCTTGTGCATCGCTATGCCGCGATTCACTGCCGCATTGTCGTCACCCTTGGTCATGTGCCAATACATCTGGTCGTCGATCAACCTGAAGATGACGGTCTTGTCGCCCACGAGAGCCTGGTCGTGGCTTTCCACATAGCTGATTGTTTTCTCGTCGGCACGACGGTTGGTCAGCTCCCAATATATAGATGTGGGGTGCCAGTCCTCGTCCTTCTTCTCCTTCAGCATCTTGATCCAGTAGTCGGGTACGCCCATCGCCATTCGATAGTCAAACCCTATGCCACCAGCCTTGAAAGGAGCCGCCAGTCCCGGCATACCGCTCATCTCCTCGGCGATAGTGATAGCCTTGCGGTTCACTTCATGGATCAACTTGTTGGCGAGAGTGAGATAGGTGATGGCATTCGTGTCCTGACCGCCGTTGTAGTAGTCGCCATAGGAGCCAAACGCCTGCCCCAGTCCGTGATTATAGTAGAGCATCGAGGTCACGCCGTCAAAGCGGAAACCGTCAAACTTATACTCGTCCAGCCAGAACTTGCAGTTCGACAGCAAGAAATGCAGCACCTGATTTTTTCCGTAGTCGAAGCACAGCGAGTCCCATGCGGGATGCTCGCGCCGTCCGTCGCCATAGAAATACTGGTCATAGCTTCCGTCAAGACGTCCCAATCCCTCGACTTCATTCTTCACCGCATGGGAGTGGACAATGTCCATGATCACGGCGATACCCATCTCATGGGCGGTGTCGATAAGCGATTTCAACTCCTCGGGAGTGCCGAAACGGCTTGAAGCCGCATAGAAGCTCGAAACATGATAGCCAAACGACCCATAGTAGGGGTGCTCCTGAATAGCCATTATCTGAATGGCGTTGTATCCGTCAGCCTTGATGCGCGGCAGCACATTTTCCTTAAACTCCGTGTAGGTGCCCACGCCCTCCTTCTCCTGAGCCATGCCGATGTGGCACTCATAGATAAGCAGCGGCTTCGTGTCGGGGACAAATCGTTTCACCTTCCATTTGTAAGGAGTTTCCGGAGCCCACACCTGAGCGGAAAATATCTTGGTCTCCTCATCCTGCACAACCCTCGTGGCATAAGCGGGAATACGCATTCCTCCCCCGCCTTCCCAGCTGACGATCATCTTGTAGAGATCGCCGTGGCGAATGGCGTCGGGCTTAAGTTTTATTTCCCACACCCCGTTGCCCACGGGCTTTAATGAATATTTGCGATACTCCTTCCACTTGGAGAAATCACCGATGAGGGTGATGCCGGTGGCATTGGGAGCCCACTCGCGGAACACCCATCCGGTTGCCGTTCGGTGCAGTCCGAAATAGTTATACGCGTTGGCAAATGCCTTCAACGAACCGTCGACAGCCGTCAACTCCTTTTCTTTCTCGATAGCGTCACGATGGCGACCTTCAATCGCCTCGGAATACGGTTCGAGCCACGGGTCATTCTTGATAATGGATAGTGTTGCCATAGTTATGTTTTTATGTTTATACTCTACAATTTCTATTTAAGGAGGTTACTCCATGTTAGGAGTGTCNCNTNTCTTCGTTTCTNAGGCGGTCANTGTGATTGTTTGATCACCCGCCTNAATGATGAAATCGCCCTTTTCAAGAATCCAGTTTTCGTCATAGCCCACGTAGGCAAGATCGTCGGCGGGAACAGAGAGCTTCACCGTGCGGGTCTCGCCGGGATTCAATGAAATCTTGTCAAACTGGCGCAACCGGCGTATGTCGGGCGATGTTGTCGCAACGATATCGCTTGAGAAAAGCAGCACGCTCTCCATTCCGGCAACCNTTCCCGTGTTGGTGACATCCACTTCAAAGTTNAGCATGTCGCCCGACTTGAATACAGGCTTGTCGACACGCAGATTGGAATACTCGAAAGTCGTGTNGCTNAGCCCGTAGCCGAAAAGCCATTGCAGATCCACCACCGCATCATAGTTATAAGCGCCCTCCATTGTCTTGGCGCTCTCCCCTCGCTTGTAGTCATAGGTTTTAAGCGACGCGCTGTGCTTGGGATAAGTGAACGGCAGCTTGCCGCTGAAATTAGCGTCGCCTGCAAGAAGGTCGGCAAGCGCGTCGCCGCCATAGTTTGAAGGAAGCATTATATCGACAATCGCCTTGGCGCCATCCACGATACTGTTGATGATGCGCGGCCGCCCCTCGTTCAATATCAGCGCCACGGGCTTGCCGGTAGCGCTCAGCGCCTCCACCAGTTTAAGCTGATTAGCCGACAGGGTGAGGTCGTTGATATTGCCAGGGGTCTCGCAATAGCTGTTCTCACCTATGCAGGCAAGAATCACGTCGACATCAGCTGCCGCCTCAACCGCCCGGTCAATCCCTACGATTGTGTCAAACTGCCAGTCACGGTCCTGCGCGTAAGTCACCCCCGGCTCGTAGATCACGTTGCCGGCGCCGAACTTATTGCATAGCGACTCATATATCGTGTTGTACTGCTCCCCGAGACGGTCGGTCAGATGTCCCTGCCATGTGTAGGTCCACCCGCCGTTAAGCGCGCGCATCGAATTGGCGTTNGGTCCCGTCAGCANAATGCNCNTCCCCTTCTTCAGCGGCAGAATCCCGNCCTCGTTTTTCAGCAGCACCATCGATTGCGTGGCAGCTTCCCGCGACGCCTTGGCGAACTCCGTCGAGGCAAACAGCGGATAATCCTTATAATATGTGTCGGGCATTTCAAACAGTCCGAGACGCATCTTCATCCTCAACACTCGGGCGCAAGCGTCGTCAATGCGGCTCATCGCCACCTCCCCTTCCTCCACAAGCTCTTTCAGCAATGTGCAGTAGTCGGTTTTATAAGGTTCCATCGCCATGTCAATCCCTGCGTTGATAGCAATCTTTATCGCCTCCTTCTTATTGGCGGCTACCCCCTCGCGGGTATAAAGATTGTTTATGTCCGACCAGTCGGTCACAATCATCCCGTCCCAGTTCAGTTGCTCCTTAAGCCACGTGGTGAGATACTTCGCGTTGGCATGGAAAGGCATTCCGTTATTGGTAGTCGAGTTGACCATGATGGAAAGAGCGTGACCGTTCTTTATTCCGGCGAGATAGGGGGCGAAATGCTTTTCGCGCATCTCCTGCTCGCCTATCGAAGAATGGGTGCGGTCACGTCCGCTCACCGGCGCTCCATATCCCATGAAATGCTTTAGATTGGCGGCTATGTGGTAACGGTCTATCCTGTTGGGGTCATCCCCTTGAAGCCCGAGCACGGCAGCGGTTCCGAGCTCGCTGTTGAGATAAGCGTCCTCGCCGTAATTTTCCCACACTCGCGGCCAGCGCGGATCGCGGCTCAGGTCGACAGTGGGGTTGAAAGTCCACGGCACGTCGCTCGCTCTCGTCTCGTAGGCGGTAATCTCGCCGCCGCGTTTCACAAGCTCGCGATTGAACGTGGCGCCCATGTTGATATTCTGAGGAAACAGCGTTGCGTCAAGCACATAGCTTGCTCCGTGGTTCATGTCGAGCCCGTAGATGCAAGGAATCCCGAGCGTTTTCATCGAATAGTCCTGAATTTGGCTCACTACTTCACACCATTGCGATGCCGTCAGAGCGATTTTCGGTACGTTCAGTATCGAACCCACCTTGTGGGCGCCTATCACGTCGTCAAGCCGTTCCGGAGAAAGCTTGAGATTGGGATTCTTCTCCGTGTAGTCACACCCCAGCGTCACGACCTCAAGCTGAGTCATCTGCCCTATCTTCTCTTCAAGAGTCATCTTCTTGAGCAGGGCGGCTATGCGCTCCTCCATTGCGTCATCCCTCGGGATGATCGGAGCTGCCGCTTGAGCGGAGGCGGTGCCGGCTAAAAAAATTCCGGCTATCAAGGCGGTTAGTTTCATGTCAGTGTTTTCTTGGTTTTACGATTTATGATGAATTGAGAGAGGCGCCGGGAGGAGTCGCGAGCGTCAGAACTTATAGCCGATCCCCACAAGACCCGTCAACCCTTTGCATGGCAGCAAGAAATTCTCCTGCCAGCGCGAGCCGAGAAGATTCTCTCCCTTAGCCCACACATTGAAACGGTCGTTGAACCGATAGGACGCTTCAAGGTCAAGCGAATTGACCTTTCCAAGCTTCACCGCCTGGAAACCGCCGTCAAACGGTCCTACGATCGACTCGCCCCGGGTATAGACCGCTCTGCCCGCACGCAGGCTGTAGTCGAGCGATATGTCGAGCGAGCTCATCGGAGTCACTCTCACTCCAGCGCTCAGCACGCTCTTAGCCCTGTCGCGCCATGCCACATATCCCTCGTCATAGTCCTGAGGAGCGCCTTCGTAGCTGACATAGACCGAAGCCATGTCACGGTATTGATAGCTGAACATGATGCCATAGTTGATGCTCTTGAAGTCGTAAGCCGCCATATAGACACCCTCGTAGTCGCCAAAATCGGTGTCATACACTTCGGGCATGAGCTGATGCGCAAAGCTCCCATAAGAGCCCCACACCTTTATCGACGCGCCGGCAAACGGACCGATAAGGAATCCGCCGTCAACGCCTATTTTCTTCCGTGTTGTCACGTAGCACT
>WFMA01000160.1 GCA_009177195.1 Bacteroidales bacterium
CTTAAATGCTGAATCACAGCATCTTCGGCATACTTTTGCATTCGCGAGTCGATCGTGGTGTAGATTTTAAGTCCGTCGGTATAAATATCATATTTCGAACCGTCGGGCTTGGGATTCTTCTCAATCCATCCAAATAGCGGATTGGTTGCCCATGCGATTGAATCGTCCACGAATTTCTGAGCCTCCCACCCGCGATAGTCAGAGCGCACAGGCTTCTTCGCTTTCAGCACACGGCGCAACTCCTCGCGAAAATAAGGCGCGGGACCCTCTTTATGATCAACTTTATGAAAATCGAGAGTAAGCGGCAACTGCTTGAGAGAATCAAGCTCGGCATGGGTAATCATGTCATTTTTATACATTTGCTCAAGCACCACGTTGCGGCGCTCGCGCACTCTTTCAGGCTTCCTGACGGGATTGAAGTAAGACGGGTTTTTAACCATCCCGACGAGCATCGCAGCCTCCTCGATTTTGAGGTCTTTCGGATCTTTGCCAAAGTAAACATGAGCAGCCGACTTTATTCCCACTGCATTGTAAAGGAAGTCAAACTGGTTGAGATACATCTTCATTATCTCCTCCTTGGAATAATAACGCTCCAGCTTGATGGCGATCATCCATTCTATGGGCTTTTGGAGAGCGCGCTGAAGAAGCCCGTGAGAAGAGGGCGAATAGAGTTGCTTTGCGAGCTGCTGGGTCAATGTGGAACCACCTCCGGCATTTTTTTGATTCATCAACAGCGTTTTAACCGCAACACGTCCAAGCGCTTTAACGTCAATGCCCGAATGCTCTTCAAATCGAGAATCCTCAGTAGCCACAAGAGCGTCGATAACATATTGGGAAATGTCATCGAATTCAGCATAAACTCGGTTGCCGGTATCGGCAAAATACCGTCCAAGCTCCTCGCCATCTGCCGAATAAACCACCGACGCAAAGCGGTCCTGCGGATTTTTAAGCTCCTCAACCGGAGGCATATAACCTATATAACCGTTGTAAATCAAGAAAAAGAAAAAGAATGCGCCGACTATAAGAGCGGCAAAAGCCACCCACATCCCGATGATAATCGAGCGAGTCAACTTTCTCTTCTTCCCTGTATTTTCTGTCTCTTGAGTAGACTGATCCATGCTCATATCAATAGTTATTGAAAATGCGAAAAATATTTGTTCAAGATGCAAAATTACATCTTTTGCGCAATACTTTCCGATTTTACTTTATAATTTTCTATAAATATGGCGGTCAATTAACAAATAATTGTATAAGCCTTTGCCAATTGCAGTTTTTATCCTTATATTTGCAATAAATTGCAATGACCGATATCACATCAAAATGGCACGTGATTCGGAGGAAACATTCTAACATAGTCTAACATTCTAAAACATACGACCGCGCGAGTCATGGCAAAATTACTTACCATTATATTTGCCTTTATATCTTTGCTGCCGGCTTTCGGGCAGAACGAAAAAGGGCTGGACATCCTGAAGAATTTCGATTCAAGGTTTGTCACGCTCGATTCCCTTATTTTCCGTGCCGAGCCACAAAGCGGATATCCCGGCAATATGCGCCGCGGCGAGCTGCAACCTTCAGTCACAGCTGACCGTGCAGCACTCGATAGCGCCATAAACGCCCGGACGAAAGCCGAAATCGGCATCATCACCGCCCAAACAGGACTCAAATTCACCGGGCAGACTTACTATCGCCTCGATAATTCGCTTGGAATCGACGAGGATGATGACGGTGTGTCGCGCTACAAGGTGAAAGTGCAAGCTGAGTTGAGATGGTATCCATTCCAAAGCGCGGTGTTCAAGCGCAAAGGACGCATCCGCGAGCAGGAACTTCGCGGGCAAATCGACCGCCTCGCCTTTGACAAGGAGGAGCTTGGAATGCTCGTTGAGCGCCAGAAAGAAGTGTTCAAAAACGTATCTGACACGCTTCTTGCCGGAGTTCTCCTCCATCGAATCGACAATCTCAACATGCTCAGCAACGCCTACATGTATCTCCTCGGGAACCAGAATATAAGCAGCGACGACCTGTTGCAGATTCTGAACGAAAAAGCCGAAGCAGAAAGGCTACTCGCCACATTGCCCGGAGGACTTCCTGAGGCAACCGATCTCTCCAGCCCCTCGGGAATGACAATCACTGTCGACACCGCCGCCTTCCTCAACAAGGTGCGTTCGACTCAAGCCGACTTGTCGACCCTGAAATTGCAAATGGAACTGCTCGAAACTCAAGCGTCCAATACCAGTTATTGGACCGAATTCAACGCCGCCCCGTTTGTGCGCTACTCGCTCTACACCCGCTCAATGGGTAACTCGTCGAATGTCGACGCCGGCGTGGTGTTCACCATCCCGGTTTCAAAGGAGTTCAGCCGCAAGAAAGCGTCGCTCAGGGCGCAACGCGACGAACTTGCCGCACAGGAAAACTATCTTGCCACCCGCCTTATCGAAACCGCTAAGGCAATTCTTGACGACATTGACCGCTACAACCGTTCGGCAATAGGCGAATATCGCCGCATGGAAGAGCTAAAGCGTTACCTTCAATTGCGTAAAACCGGTTACGACAACCGCGTAGGAGAATATAACCGACTTGCCCGAATGAAAGAATATAACAGCTATCTGATGTGCTGCGAAAAGTTCATCGGATTCCAATATAACCGCGATTGCGCCATAGCCGACCTCCAGAAGTTCCTGACCGACACTTCGATCCTGACTTTCTGCAAGGAAACGCCGCTTGACAAAATCGCATCAATCCAACCTTAAACCACGCCTTGCCAAATGAAGAATTTCACTTATAGATCACACGAAGAGAAGGAGAATATCGAAGAGATTCTCCGGCAACGCAAACGGCGCATAAACCGCCAGCAAATGGTCGCCGGAACGGTGCTTGCCGTTATTATCGGTATTCTTGTGCTCTACTTCGGACGTCAGGTTTACTACACCGAATTTGACGGATATGTCCATGTCGACGCCAATCAGGTGAGAGCTCCGTTTGACATCTTCCTCGACAGCATGTATGTGGAAACCGGCGACGTTGTTCTTCCCGGTGACACCCTCTACTCCTACTACATGATGGACATGATGGTGCGCAACGCCGATTTCACATCCGAGCCCGATATAGTTGCACGAAACCGCGATCTCACCATTCGCTACAACAACCTCCTCTCTCAGATATCCGTGCTCAGAGTCAGAATCCAGGAGCTGCGCAAACAGATATCGCTTGAGAGCCACAACATCCAGTTCGGACTCAGCGACAATTCCCACAAGATGGACCTTGAGCGTCAGCTCAATGAAGCGCTGGCCCAACTCCGGGCGCTGCAAAACGAGCTCGGGATGCTCGGAGCCCTTAAAAATTCCCTCGGAAACGGAGGCAAAGGTTTGGGTTCAGGATTTGGAACCGGAGACGGCTCAATGACCGAGCAGCAGATATATGACAACATCCGCTCGGCACAGCTGAAAGACGCCCGCTCCTACAGGCTTGCCACCGACTCCTCTTTGATAGTCAACGTAGTCGCTCCCGACCGCATGGTGTTTTTCGAAAAAGAGCTGATACTTACCTCACAGCACATCGACCTCATGGACAACAACCTCCACGTGGTGGCATACGTGCCTGTCGACAAAATCGACCGTATCACCTACAACTCGGTTGCGGAGATTGTGGTAAATGAAGAGGTATCGTTTTTCGCCCATGTCTCAATCATCGGAGCTCGCACCGAAGAGATTCCCGAACATCTGCGCAGCTACTTCACCAAAAAGAGCACCGCGCTGATAGCGCATCTTGAAATCGACCACGGGCAGCACATCCCGTTTTGGAGCGTAGCTTCAGGACTACCGGTGACAATCCGCGTCAAGAACCTCGAAACATGGCGCAACAACGCCCCGAGCAACTACCTGTGGGTTGACACCGGCGACGGCATCAGCGAAGAATCGATAAATGATTTCGTGAAACGCCGCAAGCATCGCCACGTCAGCGAAATCACAGCCGAAAAAGCCCGCGAGGACAGCATAAAGGAAGCTAACCGCAAGGCTGAAGAGCTGAAGAAAGAGAAACAACAGGACATCAGCGAACCTGTTGCCAAGACTACCGGCACAACACCGTCAGCCCAAGCTCGCTACTATCTGGTCCACGCAGTTTTCAGCACACGTGAAAATGCAGAGAACTGCGCCCGGCAACTGATATCCGACGGATTTCCGGAAACCGGAGTGTTGCCGAGAAGCGGACAATGGTATGTCTATTTCAGCCGACACGCCTCGCTTGAGGACGCTGAAAAACATAGAAAAACCACGTCTCAGACATCGCGCAAATACCGCGACGTATGGATTTTAGATTCAACTAAACCTGAAAAACAATGACACCCGATAACGCGCTTGACACCCTCTCTACCCAAGAGAAAAGATATGAAATCATCACCAATATCAACCGCCGAAAGATATTGGTGATAAATGACGTGGTCGATGTCGACCGCACTCCCGAACTTGCGTTCGAGGACTTTGACGCTATATTTATAAATGTGATCAACGGTCTTAACGACTACAATATGCTCGCATTGCGCCTTGCCTCGCCGCTGTTGTCGGAAAAATGCCGCTTCAAGCCATGTTTTGTGACGCAACGCCTCATGGGATGGCTCGGCGGAGCCGAAATTATCATCGACGGTTACGCTGCGTCGCCCACCGACCGCACCATGGCTCAGAAGATCGATGAAATTTACGCCTCGATGCGTCGCCTCAACTTCCTGCTCGGAACAGAACCCGTGGTGACCCACGCCGAAGAGCTGTTCCGACTGGTGCGTTACGCCATTTCGCGCGGACGCTTCACGTTCAGTTCGGAGCCGGTCATCGGACTAAGCTCAGGCTATATGGCGCTATATAATTATACAATGTGGAACACGGGGCAGGAACGCATCGCAGCGCTTGAACGAGAATTTTTCCACAATGAGATGCTGCGCCTTGGCTACGTGCGCCGCGGACGTTTCATGGACCGCATCCATGAATGCCCTCACTGCGGATCGTCCCACCTCTTCTTCTTTGAGAGCTGCCCGAAATGCTCAAGCTCCGACATACGCCAACAGTCGGTCATCCACCATTTCCGATGCGCCAACGTGTCGCCCGAGGCGACCTATGAATGGGACGGGGAGCTGCGGTGTCCGAAGTGTCAGCAACGCTTGCGCCACATCGGTGTGGACTATGACAAGCCATCGGCAATCTATACCTGCAACCAGTGTGAGGAATCGTTCATGTACCCCGACATGAGAGTCCTCTGCTCGTCATGCCAGCGCACACTGTCGACCGATGACCTCATTCCCCGCGACGTTATCGAATATGAACTCACCCCCGACGGCATTCACGCTTTCGCCAACAACGAAGTGACCCACACAATCAGTCAGGCAGGCTTCTACGGCTACACCTCGACCNGCNACNNCNNGGATTATTTCAGGCAGTTTGCGTCATCGGCGGTCAACTCGGGAGAAATCCTGGTTGTAGTGCGTTTCTATGTGTTCGATCCCCTTGCCGATGAAATGGCGGGACTCGACGTTCGTCCGCCGGTAGTGCAGGCAATGAAGCGTTTCTCTAATTACAAGAGTACGATGTGGGGTAACAACTACTATTTCATGAGCCGCATACGCGAGGGTGAGATAGCCCGCGTGCAAGGTCAGATGGAATATGAGCTGACTGCCGAGCTCAACGACTACAAGTCCCACCATCCGGGATTTGTATTCGACCTTATCGAAACCTATATCTATTATCCCAATATGGATCCGAACCAGTTCATAGCACGACTGGAAGAGCACCATCGAAGTTAACAATCAATCATTAATCTAAGCGAAATAAATACACAAAATGACCCCTCTTATAATGACATTCTTAGTCAACTTTTTTAAGAGCGTTTTCACCGACATATTTGCGTTGCTGGACGGAATCATGGTCTGCTTCTCAAACAATTTGTCGTGGGAAGTGGCATTCTCTACCTTCTGGTTTCTTTTCATCATAGAATTTCCCCGCTATTACGCTCTCGATATATGTGTCGCCGTGAAGCATCTCGCAACTTGGCGTCAACGCCGCTCGCGCGAAGCGATCGCATCACGCATGCTTTTCATCGAAAGACCGCTCGTGTCAATCCTCGCTCCAGGAAAAAACGAAGGGAAACACATATATAAATTAGTCAAGTCGCTCCGCGAGCAAACCTATCAGAACTTTGAAATAATCATCGTCGACGACGGTAGCGACGACACCACCCCGCTCATTTGCAAGGATCTCCAACGCGCCGGTTTCATCACCAAGTTCTTCCGCATGAGAATAGGCGGTGGCAAAGCCAGCGCGGCAAACTATGCCGCCTCCCATGCCTCAGGAAAATACATCATCCACCTTGACGCCGACAGCTCGCTTGACCGCGACGCCATCGAAAAAATTTTGCTGCCATTCTATTTTGACCGCAACATCAAGGGCGTGGGCGGCTGCGTGAAAGTACGAAACGCCCACGACTCGCTCTGCTCGTCGGTACAGGCGCTGGAATATCTCAAGACCATCATGGTGGGACGAATGGGCACCAACATGCTCGGCATATACCATATTATATCAGGCGCGTTTGGCGCATTTGAAGTCGAAACGCTGAAACAGATCGGTTACTGGGATATCGGTCCGGGACTTGACGGAGACATCACGCAGAAAATCAGGAAAGCCGGCTACAAAGTGTGGTTTGCCAACAACGCCGTGTGCATGACCAACGTGCCCACGTCATGGAAGCGTCTGTTCAAACAACGTCTCCGTTGGTCAAAATCGCTCGTCAGATTCCGCATCCGCAAGCACCGCGATATCCTTTGGAGCAACCGCAACTTCAACTTTCTTAATATGATGTCCAACATGGAGAACATCATATACGACTGCTGGCTCAACTATGTGTGGTGCTTCTACATCATTATGCTGGTGTTCATGAATGTGGACCGATTCTGGGAAATCATAATAATAGGATATCTCATCCGCATTGCGTTTGCCGTCGTCGCATTCGTCGTTATGCTGATAGTGACTGAACGTCCTCGCGAAGAGTTCAAACTTTTCCCCTACGTTTTCGTGCTGACGTTCTATCACGGATACTTCCTGCGAATCACCCGCCTCATCGCCCACACGATGGAATTTTTCTTCTTCTCATCCTACAAAGACAGTTGGAACCCCAAAAAGACATCCAATGTCGCCCGCATCGAAGGAATATAACTTTTATTATCACCATAAATTAATATACACCTTAAATGCTACAGCAACAACTTGACCCCATTGAAGAACAAAAAGACGCTCCGGAAGTCGCGTCCTTGCCCGAACACCCTGTCATCGGAGTGATAGGGCTCGGATATGTGGGACTGCCGCTTGCGTGTCTGTTCGCAAAAAAATTTCAAGTGACCGGTCTTGACATCGACGAAGCGAGAGTTGCCGCTCTAACTGATGGGACCGACTGCAAAGAACAGTGCGACAAGGTGACACTTAAGAAAGCGATAAGCAACGGGCTTAAGTTCACTTCTTCAATTTCGGATCTCGCTCAGTGCAACGTGTTTGTCGTCTCTGTCCCCACTCCTGTGGGCGACGATTTTCTGCCCGATTTCACCCCGCTGCTCGGCGCTTCGGAATTAGTGGCTGAAGTTTTGAAACCCGGCGATGTCGTCATCTATGAGTCAACCGTAAACCCCGGAGCAACGGAGGATGTCTGTGTTCCCGCGCTTGAGGAGGCTTCAGGCTTGACATTCAACCGTGATTTCTTCGTGGGCTACTCGCCTGAGCGCGTCAATCCGGGCAACTCAATACACACCGTAGAGAAAATATGCAAAATAACGTCGGGCTCAACCCCCGAAGCCGCTCGGTTCGTAGACCGCATTTATGGCTCGGTTCTTGAAGCAGGAACTTGCCCCGTGTCATCCATAAAAGTCGCCGAGGCGGCAAAGATTCTTGAAAACACCCAGAGAGATGTGAACATCGCGCTCATGAATGAGGTGGCAATCCTTTTCGACGCTATCGGCATCGACACCCGCGAGGTAATCGACGCGGCGGCGACTAAATGGAACTTCGGCAGATACACCCCGGGGCTCGTGGGAGGNCACTGTATCAGNGTNGANCCTTATTACCTTATCAATAAGGCTCGCGAATGCGGAATAGACCCACTGGTCATGGTGTCGGCGCGCCAACGAAACGAAGGGATGGCATCGCACATCGTTTCCCGTCTAAGGCGGATTATGAACGCTAAAGGAATCCCGGTGAAGGATTCACGAGTGCTGCTCGTGGGCTTCACGTTCAAAGCCGACTGCAACGACACCCGCAACACAAAGGTGTATGACATCTACAATGAAGTTTCGGATTTCACTGCCAATATCGATGTCTTCGACCCCAATGTGGAACCTGACAAAGTGCTAAAAAGCCACGCTGTCAAAGTAACCTCGGACTGGAACGAAATTTCCGGCAAAAAATATGACGCCGTGGTCTTTTGCGTGGCACACTCCGCTCTGTCCAACTATGACATTAAGTCATTGATGGCTGATCCTTGCGCCTCATTTGATGTAATGGGAGCAGTGAATCGGCAGGAGGTCGACGACAGATTATAGTTAAAAGATGATAAGCTGGCATGTGAACGATTTCAACATTCCTCATTCATAGCTTTTTATTTGTTAAAAAATTTGTTTTATACCGCCAAAATAGCTATCTTTGCCGAAACATATATAGAATAACTGCATCATTATTGCATCATTCAATCTAACATTCAGACTTATATTATTTACTAACCATGAATAGGAATCTTTTTAACTTGCGATTCAATCGCAACATCATGGCTGTCGTAGCGACCTCCATGAGCCTATTTTACCTTACCGGTTGTAGCTCTGACAACGAGCCCGGCAAGAATGACGATGTTCCCCAACCGGAACTCAGCACCGAATCCTACACAGTGAAGAAAAGCGATGCATCACGTATCATCAACTACGTCGCTGCCGGCTCACGCGCTGACGCAACTGCATCGTTTGACATGCCTGAATGCCCTGCAATTCCGGCTGACGCAAAAGACCTCAACGAAAAAGACGAATGGGGCGGCAAGCCCAATTACCATTGGGGAACTCCTGAAGCCGGAGCATATTACATCAAAGCCGGCGACAAGATGACCGACGGTCTTAACATGAACGGAAACGTCACCATCTATGTACAAGGCGAGCTCGCAATGCCTTGGATGAACGCTCAGAATGAAAATACATTCTACGTATTGCCCGGCGGTAAACTCACCTTCCCCTCTGCAATCAATCCCGGCGTGACCGTATATAACTACGGAACCATCGCAGGCGATGTGACTGTAGGCGACAATGCCAAAGTATACTCAGCAGTTGATATTACTGAATGTGGCGTATTCGGCGTAAACGACAAAGCCGAATTCTACAGCAAGGGTTCAATCATCGCCGACGAAGTTCGTTTGAACGGTAACACTATCGCATGCGCTTTCATCGCTGACAAAATCACTTTCAACGGCGAAGGCACAATGAAGGCTTCATATTTCAAAGCGGCAAACATCACAATGAACAAGGGTAACATCATCCTTGACAACAACGGTCTTGTTGACGCTGACGAGTTGAGCATCACCGGCGGTGAAACCCGCTTGACTGTTGACGGCGACAACGCAGTAGCAGCTGCAAGAAAGTTCGTCACCAACAACCTCACCTGGCCTAAGCAGATTTTCGCTCCCGAAGTTGCTCTTGACATCACTGAGGCTTATCTAAACACCGAGAAAAAAGCGGTTAACGATTTCGAGTTCCAGGTTAGCAACGACAACCGCGTAGCATACGTTCCCGCTGCAGGTTGCCACGGCGCTTATCCCGAAGGCACTCCCGAGCCCACTCCCGATCCGGAACCTCAGATTGTTATTGAGAAAATCACTGATATCGATCCCCTCGAACCCGACCACGATCACGGTGTGATTTCAGCTACCTGCATCACTTTCGCAGGAAACAAGGCTTACGCTTCTTATCACCTCCGCGGACAAGGACAGAAGGGTTGTATCGAAGTTATCGAAGATAAGGGCGAAGCTCTTAACCTCAACTCTTACATGATTTCTCCCGACTACGACTTCAACCACCTTATTGTTGACAACGGCAATATCATCACTGTCGGAAACCACGCTTCAAAAGGCGCGTTCATCGGTTCACTCCCCGTTAACTTCGAAGCAAGCGAAACCGTTCGCAGCGACTTCCGAGTTAAGGAACTCACAACCGACGACGTTCTCACTCAGGCAGGTAAAGAAGGCGAAATCAAGGCAGGTTACAAAANCGCCGGCGACGGCAACTGCGTAATCCGTCAGGGCGACCTCTACTACGTCAACACCNACCGCGGATACGGCTCACNCAANCTTGACTTCTCAANGGNTAANNGTNCATTCCAGAACACTACCGGTTCTTCTAAGCACATCGCAATCGCCAACGGAAAGGCAGCTATCCTTTCTCTTGACACCTACGACAATGTATCGTCACCGTCTACCGTTAAGGTTTATGACGCTAACGACAACATGTTCACCACCGTGCTTCAGAGCTACACAGCAGGCGTTATCTCTCCGGTTGACGGAAAGAACGTAGTCGCTATCGACGGTGACAACATCTACGCTTGCCTTGGCAAGGGCGGTCTTGTTCGCCTCAACGACGGCAAGGAATTCCATGCAGGAGCCAACGGCAAAGTTCCCGCCAACGGCATGGCTATCGACGAGAACTATGTTTACGCAGCAATGGGAAGCTTCGTGTTCGTCCTCAACAAGAGCGACCTCAGCGAAGTAACTCACTACCACGCCGCTTCACAGAAATCAGCTAACTACATCGCGCTCCACGACGGCAAGATTTACGTAGCATTCGGCGAAGACGGTATCCAGGTATTCAAGCTGACTAAAAAATAATCCACCACACAGAAACTTGTGAATCTTATCAAAAGCGTGCGAAAAAAAATCGCACGCTTTTTTTATCATTAAAATCACACCAATTCACTAATCACAATGAAAATCACGGCATTATGCATTTTAACGCACATTCGGAATAAAGCATAAAATTTTGCGGAATTCATAATAATTGTGTAATTTTGAACCCATAATACCAATCAACTCCAAAAACACTTGCAAAGCTATAGCTTATGGAATATTTAAGAATAGGCACTTTTATAAAATGCCTCATTTTGATTATCTATTTTATCGCTCCTATACGCGTTAACGCGCAAAACGGCGCTAATGACGGCAACAGGAAGCAACTGCTTGTCATAAACGCCCTTAATGAAATGGCGCCATGGAGCCAAAGCTTTATTGCCCAAATTCTCACCGAAGGCGGAGTGTCAGGCAAATACACTGCGACCGTCACCAACATGAACAGCACGTTCATAACCAATGACACAATTTATCAGCGCACCACCACCGGCATTATCAATTCTGTCGGTCCTAACACTCCAGACGGAATCGTGTTAATCGGAGACCCCGCTTTCACCATGATCGACCGCATAGTTGAAAAATGGGGATCGATTCCTATGTTGCTGATTGGAAACAATGACAAAATAGGATCTCCTGAATACTACTTCACCGGCTCACATGGTATCGACACCGATGATGAATTGACTACATTGTCAGAAATGCGCGAGAAATTCCACTACAACATGAGCTATGTGGAGTCGCCAATCATGTTCCGCGAGACTATCGACCTCATGATTTACATGAACCCGCATCTTGACAAAATCGTCTTTGCCGCCGACGAGTTGTGGGAAAACCGTAATTTGAACCGCAGCATCCGCTCTTATATCCAGTCTCACTATCCCGGCATCTCTTACGAATGGCTTGTGGGAAAGGCATCAAACTCACGCCATCTCATCGACTATCTTATGAGCGAANACAAGANGATGGGATTCCTGTTCTCCTCATGGTTCTANGCAGAGACCGACGCCAACGGGCGCCCTACCCTCGTTATGGGTGACTATAAATCAATCAGCCAGGCGAAACATGCCGTCTACGCTCTGCGCGAAGCATACTTGACTTCGGGTGTAATCGGTGGTTACTACCCCAACAAGGAAAAGACCGAAAGAGCTGTCATTGACGCAGTTCAGAAGATGGTGGAAACAGGCAATCTTGCCAACCATCCATTCTTTTACCCGGAATTCCCCNCCGACNTCAACANTGTGGTTAACTATCCGCAATTACTTGCTGACGGATATAAAGNTAAAGACTGCNCCGCCGACACTTTATTCATCAATCGCACGNAGCGTTCTTTAAAAGACTACATCTGGCTCATTGCTCTTGCAAGCTTCATTATTCTCGCTCTGATCGTGTTCATCTTGGTGAACTCTTATATGCAGAAAGCACGCAACAAGTTCTATAAAAACCAGGAAACACTTCTTAGAAACATGCCTATAGCATTTGCCAGCGGCAAAGTGCATCTTGACGCCAACGGAGACGTGACCGACATCAACTATCTGCAAACCAATGCGATTTTCGAAGCCATAATCCCCATTGAAAGCGGTCACACAATCCTTAACAACGAATCTCATCGTTCTTTGATAAAATCGGTTGTTACTGAAGGAAAATCTGTAACATTGCCACTTCATTTCAAGGACAACGACTCATATTACGATTTCGTCATAACCCCCGGCAATGATCCGGGAACGGTACAAGCCTTCGGTATCAACAACACCAAGATACGCCGCGCCGAAGCCGAACTGCGCGAATCACGCAAGCAGCTCGCCATGACCCTTAACGTGGCTCACATCATTCCATGGCAGTGGGACATAAAGGCGCAAAGAATTTACTGCGAGGCAAAAACTACAAATAAACTGTTTGGCAACGAAAGCTTCGATTTGAAAGACCGCAGCGTCACAATGATCGACTCAAACGAATACTTCCAGCGCATCCATCCCGATGATCTTGCCGGAGTGCGCCAATGCTATCAGGACTTGATTGAAAAGCGCAAGAAGTTCGTTAAGCATGAGTTCCGTTATGTTGTCAACAAAGATGGCATGACCCACACCGATTGGGTTGAAATCAACGCAACAATCGACCAGTATGACGAAGGGGGAAATCCTATATCTTTGACAGGTTCGTTGCTCATCATCACCGAGCGTAAAAAGCAGGAAAATTCAATTCTCATCGCAAAAGAACATGCAACTGAAAGCGACAGATTGAAATCAGCATTCCTTGCCAACATGAGCCACGAAATCCGCACTCCGCTTAATGCAATCGTTGGATTCTCAAATCTGCTCGCTCAAACCGACGATCCCTCAAAGAAAGAAAAGTTCATGGATATCATCGAGAACAACAACCAGTTGCTGCTTCAGTTGATCAGCGACATTCTCGACATCGCAAAGGTGGAAGCCAACACGCTTGAATTCATTTACCACCCCACCGACTTGAACGAACTGATAAAGAACATCGAGAACACGGTCAAGATGCGAGTAAAACCGGGGGTTATGCTCAATTACACTCTCGGAGCCGCCGAATGTATCGTGGAAACGGAACGCAACCGCTTGTCGCAGGTGTTGATCAACATGCTAACCAACGCCACAAAATTCACCGAACGCGGCAGCATCACATTCGGTTATGAACTGCGCGGACCCGAAATTTACTTCTTCGTGCGCGACACCGGTATCGGAATTTCGCCCGAGAAGCAAGACAGCGTGTTCCAGCGCTTCACAAAACTGAACGATTTCGCTCCCGGTTCAGGACTTGGATTGTCGATAAGCCAAAGCATCATCGAAAAGATGGGCGGCAGAATCGGTGTAGAATCTCCCGGACTCGGATTCGGCTCGACCTTCTGGTTCACAATACCGTTCAAAGAAGTTAAAGCGGAAAAATTTGCCGCCCAAAAAGCCGAACCGGTACAGAAAGAGAAGATTGAAAAGAAGAAACTCACACTTCTCATCGCTGAGGACAACGAGAGCAACTACCTGTTGTTTGAAACAATTCTGTCAAACGACTACAACCTCATCCACGCATGGGACGGTGTAGAAGCGGTGGAACTGTTCAAGCAGCACAATCCCGACATGATAATCATGGATATCAACATGCCTAACATGGACGGATATGAGGCTACACGTGAAATCAGAAAACTGTCGCGCACAGTGCCCATCACAGCCGTAACCGCCTACGCTTTCGCTTCCGACAAAGAGCGAATCATGGAGAACGGCTTCAACGGATACGTGTCAAAACCCGTGAACGCCAACAAGCTGAAGAGCGAGTTGAAAAACATGGTCGACAACCTGTTCATCATGCTCTGATAAACGAGCGTTCAGCCACAATAAACAGGGGATTAATTACGTTTTATAGCGTAGTTAATCTCCTAATTTTATGCACCGATTTTTTCTTACCGGCATCATCGCCGTTTTAATATTTCTTACGGGCTGTATAGAGGACGGCTTTTCAAACTCCCCGTCACATCAGCCCGAATATTCGACCGACACCCTCCGCATAGGCGAGGTTTTCACNGCTNANGGGACACCTACACGGAGTTTCATAGTNTATAACCGCANNTCANAAGGGATCGTCATCAGCAACATCAAGTTTCGCGACAGCTCGACGGGAGAATATTTCCGTGTAAATGTCGACGGTGTTTCCGGAAAAGAGTTCAACAACGTGGAGATCCGAGCCAAAGACTCCATATTTGTTCTTGTGGAAGCGACCGTTCCTGAAAACGGGTTTGACGCTCCGAGGGTTATCAATTCTCCCCTCGACTTCATCGTCAACGGAGTAACATCGACCGTAGTCATCAATATCTCAGGCAGAGACGTGAACCGCCTTAACGGAGAAACAATCACAGCCGATACTCGCTTCACCGCCGACCGCCCCTACCTCATTACCGACAGCCTGGTAGTGGCTCCTGATGTCACTCTCACAATCGATGCCGGAGCCACCCTCCACTTCCACGACAAAGCATCGCTGAGAGTGAGAGGCACTCTCGTGACCGAAGGAACCCCGGAGAAGCCGATCAATTTCACAGGCGACAGGACGGGAAATGTCGTTGGCGGTATTCCCTACGAGCTTATGTCAGGACAATGGGACGGGTTGAGATTCTATAGCTCGTCGCGCAACAACGCCATGTCCCACACATCGATACGCAACTCTTCAACCGGAGTGGTTCTTGACTCTATTCCCGAGGGATTGACGGCGCTGTCGCTCGTCAACTGCATTATCCGCAACACCAAGTCCACGGTCCTCTCCTCCCGTCATGCTCCGGTAAAAGCCGTAGGGTGTGAATTTGCCGAGGCTCCGGCAGGCGTTGTCTACCTTCACGGAGGAAACCATCAGTTCCTCAACTGCACGTTCTCCAACTATTACCTTTTCGCAGGTA
This sequence comes from Bacteroidales bacterium, assembly GCA_009177195.1. GTDB lineage: Bacteria > Bacteroidota > Bacteroidia > Bacteroidales > Muribaculaceae > Muribaculum. The sequence continues at coordinate 15,299 of WFMA01000160.1, forward strand.
TAACCGGAGCGATGATAACTTTCGCCGGAGATGACGTAGCTGCCACCGTCGACAATTCGATTCTCTACGGGCTCGGCAGCATGATTTCACCCAAAGATATCGCAGGGATGCCTATTTTGTTCCGAAACACCCTGCTGAAACCCGGCGGTAGTGACGATGACAATTTCATCGACTGTCTTTGGGACACTAATCCGCTATTTTACACCGTGAGGGAGGAGTACCTCTTTGATTATCGGCTTCAAGACGATTCCCCCG
>WFMA01000152.1 GCA_009177195.1 Bacteroidales bacterium
GTAGCCGCGGATGGCGGAGTGCCGGCGGGCGGAGGCATGGACAAGGCGGGTGGAGGGCGCCACGGCTCGCGCCTGCTTGAGGGAGGTGTCCATGAGGACTCCCCGGGTNGANGGNTANAGNTGGTCGAGGTAGCGCATGTAGTCGGCGATGAGGCTGACGTAGCGGTCTTCGGGGTCGTTGATGAACACTCGGGGTGAGCGGTCGGCGGAGTGCCGCAGCCGCTCGAGGATTTCGATTAGACATGACTGACGGTGTGTTAAGGGCAAGCCGCGCCACATTCGGAATGACGCGGTGTAGGACGCGGAGGTCATGACGACCTCGCGCCGGTGGCGTGGGATGTGGACGGTGTTGCGCATTTGGGTTAGTATTAGATTGATTTTTTGCAAAGGTAATGCATGGATGGAGGGGATTTACCCACAAATTGTCCCACCCTTGAAATTTTTTTTGCGTGGCGGGGGGACGGTCTGTAGGACCGTCAGAGAATTTCCCGGGGTGCCGCTTCGCTCCACCCCGGGGTAGGGAATGCCGCCGTGATTCGGGAGTTCTGTAGGAATGGCACCGGATAGATGATTCTTTCAGAATCGGATTTTGCGGGGGATGCTTGTTTCCGTGGGTTACGCCCTGTGGGCTTCACCCACGGCTATTGACGGATGAACCCTTGCGGGTTCGGTTTCTTCCTTGTGGGTTTAGGGGGCACTCTTTGCAGAGTGCGAGGTCGGGTGGCGGTGGTCCCGGCACACCTCGCTTCGCTCGTAGTGCCGGGTTATCCATAAGGGTGAGCCTTTCAGGCTCGCGGACCGGGGTTTGTCGCAGGTGAGCCCAAAACGATTGCAATAGCAAGGCAGGTCAGCAGGACCGTCAGAGAATAGACCGGGGTGAGCGAAGCGGCACCCCGGGGCAGGGAATGCCGCCGTCATTAGGAGTTCTGCAGGAACGACACGGATAGATGATTCTTTCAGAATCGGATTTTGTGGGGGATGCTTGTTTCCGTGGGTTCCGCCCTGCGGGCTTCACCCACGGCTATTGACGGATGAACCCTTGCGGGTTCGGTTCTCCCTTGTGGGTTTAGGGGGCACTCTTTGCAGAGTGCGATCTTTTGTTTCGGTGATCCCGGCACACCTCGCTTCGCTCGTAGTGCCGGGTTATCCATAGGGGTAAGCCTTTCAGGCTCGCCAACCGGGGCGACATCGCNCACAATGTCACCAGATAGATTTCAAGGTAGATAAGCGCATTTTAGTGGAGATCAAGGTGTTGTAACGGCGACATCGCACGCGATGTCCCTACTTTTTGAGTGCCGGGTTATCCATAAGGGTGAGCCTTTCAGGCTCGCCAAGCGGAAATTTCTACTGACCCCAACCGATGGGATTCCGGGGCGGGGACATGAAAAAAGGAGCAACTTGGTTGCTCCTTTTTTGTCGGGGTGAGAAGACTCGAACTTCCGACCTCCACGTCCCGAACGTGGCGCGCTGCCAACTGTGCTACACCCCGAGCGCGATTTTTCGGATGCAAAGATACTACATATTTCTTAAATGCCAAAAAAAATCTTATCTACTCTCAACACGTACAAACAAAATCATCGCAATTCCGTGCGGGAGGCGCTAATTGCCCTGGGCTTTGTCGATTTTTTTCATGTCGGGCAGGAATGCCGCCACGATACCCAGCAGGGGGAGCCAGGTGCTGATGCGGAAGATGAATTCAACGCTCGTTCGGTCGGCGAGCCAGCCGAAGAAAGCAGCACCGAGTCCGCCGAGTCCGAATGACAATCCGAAAAAGAGTCCCGCAATGGCGCCGACGTTGCCCGGTTTCAGCTCAGTGGCAAAAACGAGTATCGCCGAAAACGCCGACGAAATTACAAGCCCTATCACAACGGCAAGCAGTATCGTGGCCCACATTCCAACGTAGGGGAGCAGCAGGGTGAACGGAGCGGCTCCAAGAATGGAACCCCATATCACATATTTGCGCCCTATCTTATCGCCGATCACTCCGCCACAGATTATTCCAACAGCCGACGCTGCAAGAAACGCAAAGAGACACAGCTGGGAATGCTGAATGGACATGCCGAATTTATCAATCAGGAAGAAAGTGAAATAGCTTGTCATGCTCGCCATATAGAACTGCTTGGAAAAGGTGAGAACGACAAGCACGATCATGGCTCGCTTCACCTGCTTGGGCGA
>WFMA01000001.1 GCA_009177195.1 Bacteroidales bacterium
TTGCGGTTATGTCATATATGCTTTGATTGCGATCCATTTGCGGTTATATCGCATGCATTCTGTGTGTAATGGATTAGAAGGGTAGGAGGGGTCGATTGTTGAATTTATTTTGATAATTTTTACATTTAGATTGTTAAAATAGTTAATAAGTGCTAAAATGGGGGGGGGGTAGTTAATGAATATTAAAAATTATTGTCGTACATTTGCGCACAGCTTGTTAAGTCCACTTGTGAAAGCATTGGAATTGACGCTTAAAATATTTATTAATTACACATTTCATTATCAAAAAAAGTATGAGAAAGTTGTTAGCATTATGTGTAGCAGTCACTGTTATGCTTTGTGCTCATGCCCAGAATGCAAGCAGAATGGTTACCGGACAGGTAGTTTCTGCTGCTGACGGAGAGCCATTGGTGGGTGCTACCGTTGTGCCGTTTGGCGAAGGTCAAGGTACGGCAACAGATGTTGACGGAAAATTCCGTCTTTCAGTATCTAACAAAGTGACTGAGATTCAGGTGTCATACGTTGGTATGGTCACCAAACGTGCTGAAATCACTCCCGGTTTCATGACAGTCGCCCTCGAAAGCTCTGACCAGCAGCTTGAGGAGGTTATGGTTGTAGCTTACGGTACCGCAAAGAAGTCATCATTTACCGGAGCTGCATCAACAATTTCATCTTCAACCATTGAGAAACTTCAGGTATCAAACGTCAGCAAGGCTCTTGAAGGCGCCGCTCCCGGTGTTCAGGTGGCAATGCAGTCAGGACAGCCCGGAACCAGCGCTACAGTGCGTATCCGCGGTATCGGTTCTATCAACGCAAGCTCAAATCCTCTTTATGTTGTTGACGGTATGCCTTACGACGGAAATATCTCGGCTATCAACTCAGCTGATATCGAGTCGATAAGCATTTTGAAGGATGCCGCTTCTACCGCCCTTTACGGTTCACGCGCAGCAAACGGTGTGATCGTGATCACAACCAAGAAGGGCAATCAGCAGAAGAGCCGTGTCACTCTTGAGGCTCGTGTGGGTGTAAACTCTCGCGCGATTTCCAACTATGACATCATGACCAACGCCGGTCAGTACATGACAACCTGGTGGGGCATGTTGAACAATCAGCTCGGTTCTCCGGCTCAGGCTTCTGTTCAGCTTTACAATGACCTTGGTTACAATCCTTATGATTGTGACGATGACAAGATCGTAGATGCTAACGGTCAGCTCACTTCAGCTCGTCGCCTTTGGAATGACAATTGGGAAGACGAGGCTATCCGCAGCGGTTTGCGTCAGGAATACAACCTCACTGTTCAGGGGGGCAATGACCGCAGCAACCACTTCCTTTCTCTCGGTTATCTTAATGACGAGGGTATCATCAAGAACTCTGACTTCACCCGCTTCTCTATGCGTGCGAGCGGCGACTACGACGTGAACCGTTACTTGTCGATTAATGGTAACCTCGCTTATTCACGCGGTGAGCAGAACCAGCAGAACATCTCAAGCTTGAGCAACTACACCAATACGTTCATGTTCATCCAGCAGATAGCTCCTATCTATCCTGTTTATGCTTACAACCGTCAGGGCGAACGCCTTTACAATGAGGATGGTTCTCCTATCTATGACTTCGGTAGCGGTGAGTATGGCACACGCGCATGGGCATCAAACCAGAACGTAGTGGCAAGTGACAAGGCTAACCAGAACCGTTACATCACTGACAACTTGAGCAGCCGTTTCGGTGTAAACCTCAATATTTGGGACGGATTGAAGTTCAATGTCAACATGGGTTATGATGTCACCGACACTATGCGCGACACTTTCCAGACTCCGTCATTCGGCGACGCTAAGAATTCAGGCGGTCGCGCTTACAAGTATCGTTATCGCAACGAGACTTACACTGTCAACGAACTCTTGACCTACAACAAGACATTCAACAAGAAGCACAGCCTTGACCTTCTTGCCGGACACGAGAATTACAAGATGAAATTCAACTATCTCCGCAATGCCAAGACAAACTTCTACGANCCNACCGTTCCTGAATTTGACAATGCGATCACTATGGAGGATATGAGCTCTTATACTGAGGATTACGCTGTTGAATCTTGGTTCGGTCGTGTAAACTACGGATATGATGAAAAGTACTATGCTTCGGCTTCAGTTCGCGGCGACGGTTCTTCTCGCTTCGCAAAGGGCAACAAGTGGGGTACATTCTGGTCGGTAGGCGCTTCATGGCGTTTCTCAAAGGAGGAATTCCTCAATGGTCTCACTTGGCTTGACAATGCGTCACTCCGCGCAAGCTACGGTACCGTAGGTAACGACGACATCTACTATCCCGGAACTTCAACCAGCAACTATTATCCTGCAAAAACTCAGTTCCAGGTTATGAACTCTGACGGTGGTTTCGCCCTCTCAAGATATTATCAGGGTAACAAGGACATCACTTGGGAAACCTCTTACAACTTCAACGTGGGCTTGAGCGCTCTCTTGCTCGACAACCTTTTGAATGTCGATGTAGAGTACTTCCACAAGCGCACCAAAGACATGCTCTACAATGTTCCTCAGCCCCCGTCGTCAGGNATCAGCTATATCTCTGAAAACGCCCTGACCATGATCNACCGCGGTGTTGAATTCACTCTTACAGTGAACCTCCCCATGCCCCGCGACTTCAACTGGAGCTGGACATTCACCGGAACTCACTACACCAACAAAGTTACCGATATTCCCGCCAACAAGCGTGAAGAGGGTATTACTCACGACGCTTACTACAACATCCGCGAAGGTCGCAGCGTTTGGGACTTCTACTACTATAAGTATGCAGGTCTTAACNAAGACGGANATNCAACATGGTATGTTGACGTTACCGACGACGAAGGCAACGTGACCCGTGAAACTACTGACAACTATTCTAATGCCACCAAGTATTATATCGGCACAGCTATTCCTGATTTCCAGGGAGGTATCACTACCAACTTCAGCTGGAAGGGTATTGACTTCTCTATCGCTACCAACTACCAGATCGGTGGCAAGGTTTATGATGCGATGTATGCTAATTTGATGCACGCCGGTAGTGTGAAGGGTCAGAACTGGCACAAGGATATCTTGAAAGCCTGGACTCCCGAAAANACTAACACGAATGTGCCTATCCTTGACGGTGACCAGAATGCCAACACATTCTCTGACCGCTTCCTCATCGGCGCTGATTTCTTCAACATCCGCAACATCACTCTCGGCTACACTTTCCCCAACGAATGGATGAGAAAGGCTTCAATCGAGAAAGCCCGCATTTATTTCGCTGCCGACAATGTGGCTTTGTGGTCAAAGCGCAAAGGTTTGGATCCTCGTCAGTACATCTACGGACAGTCTCAGGCTAACTACTCTGCTATCCGCACTATGTCATTAGGTCTTTCATTAACATTCTAATCAAAAGATTCACATGAAACTCAATAATATATTATTTAAAGGTGCTGTTGCAGCGTGCGCGATGTTGATCAGCGCATCATGTTCTGACAGCTATCTTGATACCGACCCCACCGAATTCCTCGATGAAGACGCAGTGTCGGAGGTTTTGCAGCAGGATGAGAGCCGAGTTGTGGCGCTTATCACCGGCGCTTACATGAACTTCTATAACGGAGGTGATTATCACACTCGTCATGACGATTTCGGTTTCCCCGCAATCGTGATAACAACCAACCTTAACTGTGAGGATATCGCATACTGGCGCGACGCTCACTTCTTCTGCTACGACTATCAGCTTGACAACCGTCTCGGCAACTATGCTCGTACAGCTTCAATGTGGCGTCAGCTCTATCAGGTGATCGACAACTCTAATGATATTATCGAGATGTTGAAGCCCACCGACAGCCGTCCCGTTCCTTCTTCATCTTCGTTGCAGTCGATGCTCGGGCAGGCTTACGGTCTTCGCGCTTACTGCTATTTCTGGCTCGTCAACCTTTGGCAGCAGCCTCTGAGCGAAGGCGCCGATCAGCTCGGTGTTCCCTTGAAGACAGAGGATGTATATCGCCCCGAGCGCGTTCCCGTGGGTGAAATCTACGATCAGATTGTCGAAGACCTTGATAACGCCTACGGTTATCTNCAGGGTCTCGGCATCAGCAACAAGGGNAATCTTTCGGAATATTCAGTNGCANCAATCTATGCCAACGTNCTGATGTTCATGGGTGACTATGCAAATGCAGCAAAATATGCAGAAGAGGCTATCAAGGGCGGTTCGCTTAACTCACCGGCTGAGATGATGAGCGGCTTTAACTCTCTTGACATGTCGGAAGTTCTCTGGGGTTACTATGTGAACAATGAGACTACCGGCTACTACGCTTCATTCTTCTCTCACATGGACTCTTACTTCATCGGTTATGGCGGTCAGGTTGGTTACCGCAAGTTGGTTGCGTCAAACTTGTATGACCAGATCGATGACAACGACGTCCGCAAGGGATGGTTCGGTTACAATCCTGCCTTTAACTTGCTCCAGGTAAGCTACAGCTTTGAAAATTCAGCTCATTTCGAGAACTATATCGCAGGCAAGTTCCGTGACAAATACATGACTTCGGGCGGCAACGACGATCCGTTCACTTCCGATATCATCTATTTCCGCACAGCCGAGATGTATTACCTTGCAGCTGAGGCATATTACCTGAACAATGAACCTGCAAAGGCTCAGGCTAAACTTAACGAAATCATGTCGACCCGTCTCGCCGGTTATAACTGCGGTTTGAGCGGACAGGCTCTCTATGATGAGATCTGCCTTCAGAAGCGTGTTGATATGTGGGGTGAAGTTAGCCGTTACCTTGACGCAAAACGTCGCGGCGAAATGATTGACCGCGGCAAAAGCGTGAACATTGCAGCTGACCTGCCTTACTATGACGCTGTAACTTACTCAGCTCGCGATTACCGTATGATTTACCGTATCCCGACCGTGGAGATNCAGANCANTCCTGNCANCCCCATGAGCGATGACAATNAATAANATTGCCGGAGTGTAAACGGCGAGGGTTGATTAATTTCACCCCGAACTAAATACATACACAACTTTTTTATAGTAGCAGAGCCATGCTTGATGTGAATCAGGCATGGCTCGTTTTTTGCCACATATTTGGCACTTTTATTTTACAATATGTAATTAATTGCGTATATTTGCAGCCTAACTTTTAATATCAACCAAAATGAAGAAGCATAATTTTTATGCAGGCCCCTCAATTCTGAGTGAGTATACTATTAACAATACGGCAGAAGCAATCAAGGATTTCGCCGGAACCGGTCTTTCGATTCTTGAAGTGTCACACCGCAGTAAAGAATTTGTTGCCGTGATGGACGAGGCTCAGGCTTTGGTCAAAGAGCTGCTTGACGTTCCTGAAGGTTATTCAGTGTTGTTCCTCGGCGGAGGCGCCTCTATGCAATTCTGCATGGTTCCCTATAACTTGTTGAAGAAAAAGGCAGCCTACATCGATACCGGCACATGGGCGTCAAACGCCATAAAGGAGGCTAAACTCTTTGGCGAAGTTGACGTGGTGGCTTCAAGCAAGGATAAGAACTACACCTATATTCCCAAAGGATATACCGTGCCCGAGGATGCCGACTACTTCCATTATACTACCAACAATACTATCTATGGAACGGAAACCCGTTTCGATCCCGACGTGAAAGTTCCCTTGGTTGCCGACATGTCGAGCGACATTTTCTCACGCCCCATCGACGTGGCGAAATATGACGTCATCTATGCCGGCGCTCAGAAGAACCTTGCTCCCGCAGGTGTCACTATCGTTATTGTGAAGGACAGCGCGCTTGGCAATGTTGACCGCGCTATCCCCACCATGCTCGACTACCGTACCCACATCAAGAAGGGCTCGATGTTCAACACTCCTCCCGTGTTGCCCATCTACTCGGCTTTGCAGACGTTGAAGTATTATAAAGAGCTCGGTGGTGTCAAGGAGATGGAACGCCGCGACCTCGCCAAGGCTGAACTCCTTTACAGCGCCATCGATTCAAGCCGCATGTTTGTCGGCACAGTCGTTCCCGAGGACCGTTCAATCATGAACGTATGCTTCGTGATGAAACCCGAGTATGCTGAATTGGAGAAGGAATTCGCTGACTTTGCCGCAAGCAAGGGCATGGTCGGCATCAAAGGTCACCGCTCGGTTGGCGGTTTCCGCGCCTCTCTTTATAATGCGCTCCCCATCGAAAGCGTGAAGGCTCTCGTGGAGACAATGAATGAATTTGAAAAGAAACATTAATCAGCATGAAAGTTCTTGTAGCTACTGAAAAGCCGTTTGCTGCGATAGCTGTCAACGGAATCCGCGAAGTGATTGAAAACGCCGGATATGAACTGGAATTGCTTGAGAAATACTCTTCAAAAGCCGACCTTCTTGCCGCAGCTGCCGATGCTGACGCAATCATTATCCGCAGCGACGTGATAGACACCGAGGTGTTTGACGCCGCCAAGAAACTCAAGATTGTTGTACGCGCCGGAGCCGGATATGACAATGTGGACCTTAAAGCCGCCACCGATCATAACGTAGTGGTGGAAAATACTCCCGGACAGAACTCAAACGCCGTTGCCGAACTCGTATTCGGTATGGTAATCAAGGCTGTACGCAACAGGTATAACGGAACGTCGGGAACCGAGCTTAAAGGCAAGCGTCTCGGACTTCAGGCTTATGGACAGGTGGGCAGAAATGTGGCTCGCATAGCCAAGGGCGTTGGCATGGAGATATCGGCTTTCGACCCCTATTGCCCTGCCGAAGTAATGAAGGAAGAGGGTATAACCGCTGTTGGCAGCGTGGAGGAGCTTTACGCTAACAACGATATTGTTTCAATTCACATCCCTGCAACTCCCGAAACAAAGAAAAGCATAGGCTTCGACTTGATCACTAAGATGCCTAAGGGCGGCGTGCTTGTCAACACAGCGCGCAAGGAGGTGATCGACGAAGAGGGTCTTGAGAAGGCTCTTGAAGCTCGCGCTGATTTGAAGTATGTTGCCGACGTTAAGCCTGACAATGCGGCAGCGCTTGAGGAGAAATTCCCCGGAAGAGTTTTCTTTACTCCGAAGAAAATGGGAGCTCAGACAGCCGAAGCAAACATCAATGCCGGTATAGCCGCTGCAAAACAAGTGGTCGCTTATCTGCGTGACGGCATCAATAAGTATCAGGTAAACAAATAATTATTGCCGCATATTAAAGAAGGAGGAAGCACCGTTAAGGCTTCCTCTTTCTTTGTTTTGCATTATTTAACAGAATAATCTGCGGCATTATTTGGAGTAATGGCTAAAACTCCGTACCTTTGCACACGNAAAACATNGNGGGATGGAGCAGTGGTAGCTCGTNGGGCTCATAACCCAAAGGTCACAGNTTCGAGTCCTGTTCCCGCCACTAAACGAAAGAGTTCTTGCATTGNGCAAGGACTCTTTTTCTTTATATCGCTATTTCAGNATCCCCNGTCGCGGTCAGCGTTTGCTTTTGAAGAAGCGTTGCATGAGGGTGGCGGCTTCTTCCGCCATCACTCCGCTCACTATTTGAGCTTTGGGGTGGAACGGGGGCTTTGCGGCAAACGTGTGATAGCCGCGCTTGTCGTCGGAGGCTCCGTACACGATGCGCCTTATCTGGCTCCAGCCTATTGCCCCGGCACACATTATGCAGGGCTCCACTGTGACATAAAGCGTGCATTCGGGTAGATATTTTCCTCCAAGAGTGTTTGCCGCCGCTGTTATCGCCTGCATTTCGGCATGGGCGGTGACATCGTTGAGAGTTTCGGTCAAGTTGTGGGCGCGTGCCACAATTTGCCCTTTGCAGGTTATCACGGCTCCGATTGGAATCTCGTCCTCTTCGTAAGCCTTGCGGGCTTCTTCAAGCGCAAGTTTCATGAAGCGCATATCGTCGTCCTGTATCGTCATAGCAAATCAAGTTTCAGCCCCTCGTAGGAGAGGATTGTGTTGGGGAAAATGGCTCGCGCTTCCTCCAGGTGTTCCTCCTCGTTGCGGTAGCGTTTGGAGTAATGTCCGAGCACAAGCCGGTTAGCTCCGGCGAGCTGAGCTATCGTGGCGGCTTCGGCAGCTGTGGAGTGCCCGCGTGAACGCGCTTTTTCATGATAGCTTTCTGTGTAGGTGGCTTCATGATAGATGGTGTCAACCCCTGCGACAGCTTTTGCCACCCTCTCGTCAAACATTGTGTCGCTGCAATAGGCATAGCTCATGCAAGGGTCGGGAGGTGATGTGAGCAGCTCGTTGGCGATTATTTTGCCTTCCGGATTTACGAAATCGGCGCCATTTTTTATAGCCTGATATTCTCGTATGGGGACATTATGGAATTTTAGCATGTCGCCCTTGAGATGTCTCGGCTTAGGCTTTTCTCTGAAGATGTATCCGCTGCACGGAATCCGGTGATATAGCGGGAAGGTCGAGACTTCCAGCGAATCGTTTTCAAACACTGTCTCCGAAGCTCCGTGAGGAATTATATTGTATTTTATTTCAAACGGGCGTTCCTTGCAGAAGAAATCGAGTATACGCGAGAATATCTCGGCTCCCTCTTTGAACGTGTGTATGGTTATGGCTCCGCCTTCTCTGCCGGTGAGGGCGAGAGTGGAAATCATGCCTGTCAGCCCGAGACAATGGTCGCCGTGAAGATGGGAGATAAAAATGTGGTTCAGCCGCGAGAACTTCAATTGCATGCGTCGCAACGACAGCTGGGCGCATTCGCCGCAATCGATCATGAACAGATTGTCGCGGAAATCGACCACCTGGCAGCTCGGCAAATGCCTCATTGTTGGAGTGGCTGAGCCACACCCGAGATAGTTTATCTGAAATTTAGCCATGCTGCAAATATACCGTTTTTCTTCCTAACAGCAGCTCAGGAGGATGATAAAAGATGTGTAGAACGAGGATTTGCCCCGGACTTGCACGGAATTATATTTTTATATAACTTTGTGCGGTTATTAAACCTCAATGAAGTGAATCTACGTTATTTAATAATAATTCCGGGGCTGTTGCTCTCGTCTCTTCTCTCTTTCGGTCAGTCGGCTGCCGGAACCACGGTGGTGGACAACATTGAGAGCGCGGGAAACATAAAAGTGAACATGCCTTCACGGTTGAAAGNCCGTCTCGGTTCCGTTCAGGAAAAAGCGCAGGCTCCTGTAGCTGATGCCGCCGAGGAGCACAAGGAAATAAAACCGGTGGCGCCCGCCGCAGGCAAGATGGGCGGTTATAGGATACAGGTGTTTTCCGACAGCAATCCACGGACCGCAAAGGCTGAGGCGCGNGCAAGGGCGCGCAATATCAACGCGCGGTTTCCTCAATTTGGCACTTATGTGGTGTATAGCTCCCCCTACTGGAGATTGAGAGTCGGAAATTTCCGCACACAGGACGAGGCTAATGCCGCCGCCCATGAGCTGAAGGACGCATTCCCCTCCTATAGCCGTGAGATAAGGGTGGTAAAGGACCGCATAACGATAGAAAACGACTAAGGCTCGGTAAAACAAAACACAAGGTTTTGATGGAAGAGAATCAGATAATTGAACAGCTTGCCTCGCACTACGAAAGTATAATAAGGCTGCTGGGGGATGATCCGGCTCGCCCAGGGCTTGAAAAAACGCCCATGAGGGCGGCAAAAGCTATGTACTATGCCACTTCGGGCTATCGCCAGAATCCGGAACAGATTCTGAGATCGGCGATTTTTGATTATGCCGGTTCCAAGATTGTCATTGTCAAGGATATTGAGTTCTACTCACTGTGTGAACATCACATTTTGCCTTTTTTCGGCAANGTCTCTATCGGCTATATCCCCGACGGTGAAATGATAGGGCTTTCCAAGCTNGCCCGGCTGGTCGACGTGTTTGCCCGCAGGCTTCAGGTCCAGGAGCGGCTTTGCGCCGATATATGCCGGTCGCTTGCCGACGCTCTGAGCACCAAGGGGGTGATTGTTTCCTGCACCGCCGAGCACCTTTGCATGAAAATGAGAGGGGTTGAAAAGCAGGATTCAGCCACTACCACTCTTGAATATTCAGGGCTTTTTGCCGAAGACGCTTCGCTGCGCGCGGAGTTTTTCAATCTCTTGGGCTCCTGACGGTCGACGCTTTTGCGACTTGCGAGTGATATATGAAACTTTCCGAGATTCCTCCCTTTCCCGGAAAGTTTTTAACTTTTAACAGGCTCATCGGGCGAAATTATCATCTAAGTTTTGTAACTTTGCAAAAATTATTTTGTAACTACATTACAGCAACATAAATCAGTCAATTGTGATGAAGAAAAAATTCAACGAGTACGACAAGTTCAATCTTTCCGACATCAACCGTCAGGTGCTTGAACAGTGGAATAAAGATCATCTTTTTGAGCAGAGCATGAAGGTGCGCGAAGGAGCGCCNTCGTTCGTGTTTTTTGAAGGTCCCCCATCGGCAAANGGTATGCCGGGTATCCACCACGTGATGGCTCGTACGATTAAGGATATTTTCTGTCGTTACAAGACGATGAAAGGCTTCCACGTGAAGCGTAAAGCGGGCTGGGACACCCACGGGCTTCCCGTTGAACTCGGCGTTGAAAAATCGCTTGGCATCACCAAGGAAGATATCGGAAAGAAGATTTCAGTTGACGATTATAATGCCGCTTGCCGCCGCGAGGTGATGAAATATACCCGCGAGTGGGAGAACCTGACCAACTCGATGGGNTATTGGGTCGACATNAACGATCCCTACATCACCTACGACAACCGTTACATAGAATCGGTGTGGTGGCTGTTGAAGCAGCTCCATGAAAAGGGTTATCTTTACAAGGGCTACACCATTCAGCCCTATTCGCCTGCCGCCGGTACCGGATTGAGCACTCACGAACTCAATCAGCCGGGATGCTATCGCGATGTCAAGGACACAACAGTGACTGCGATATTCAAGGCTGTCGACACAAAACCCGAAATGGAGGGATGGGGAACACCCTGCTTCATCGCATGGACCACAACTCCGTGGACATTNCCTTCCAACACGGCACTGTGTGTGGGACCGAAATATGAATATGCTGTAATCCGCACNTACAATCCCTATAATGGCGAAAAACTCACCCTCGTCATGGCTAAAGACCGTGTCAACGCCTATTTTAAGGCCGAGGGCGAGACTCTGCCGATGGNGGAATACAAGCCGGGCGATAAGATCGTGCCCTACAGAATTGTCGGCTCTTACCTTGGCTCGGAGCTTGTGGGCATGTCCTACAACCAGTTGATGCCGTGGGTAAAGCCTACTGAAAAATTGACTGATAACGCTCCCGGTTTTGTTCAGGACTATGCCGCAGCCAATCCTGAGAACGTGTTTGCAGTGGGCAGTGACAAGTTTGTGGAGCTTGAATCGGAAGCGTTCCGTGTGATTGGCGGTGACTACGTCACTACCGACGACGGAACAGGAATTGTACACATCGCTCCGACATTCGGCGCTGATGACGCCCGCGTTGCAAAGGTGGCAGGAATCCCCTCGCTGTTCATGATCAACAAGCGTGGCGAGACACGTCCCATGGTGGACCTTACCGGTAAATATTACACTCTTGACGAGTGCGCTCCTGAATTCGTGGAGCATTGCGTCAATGTCGAGCTATATGAGCATCATGCCGGCGACTATGTTAAGAACGCTTACGACCCGAAATTCAACGAAGGGGGCAAGTATGACGACAAGGCGGCTGAGAAAGCCGAGGACTTGAACGTGGTTATCGCCATGGAAATGAAGCATGCCGGTGAAGCTTTCAAGATTGAAAAGCACGTCCACAACTATCCTCATTGCTGGCGCACCGACAAGCCTGTGCTCTATTATCCGCTTGACAGCTGGTTTATCCGCACTACCGCCGCACGCGAGAAACTGATGGCTGCGAATGAGACCATCAAATGGAAACCTGCGGCAACCGGTAGCGGACGATTCGGAAAATGGCTTGAAAATCTTCAGGACTGGAACCTGTCGCGCAGCCGTTACTGGGGAACCCCGTTGCCTATATGGCGCACTGAGGACGGCAAGGAAGAAATCTGTATCGGCAGCGTCGAGCAGCTTTACAGTGAGATAGAAAAGGCGGTTGCTGCCGGCATCATGGCGTCCAATCCCTACAAGGATAAAGGTTTTGTGCCCGGCGACTATTCCAGGGAAAATTATGACAAGATTGATCTCCACCGCCCCTATGTAGACGATATTGTGCTCGTTTCGTCAACAGGCGAGCCTATGCGCCGTGAGCTCGATCTTATCGACGTTTGGTTTGACTCAGGCTCGATGCCCTACGCTCAGATTCACTATCCTTTTGAGAACAAAGAAAAATTTGATGCAGGAGAGCTTTATCCCGCCGATTTTATCGCTGAAGGGGTTGACCAGACTCGCGGATGGTTCTTCACTCTCCATGCGATAGCCGGAATGGTATTTGATTCAGTCGCTTACAAAGCCGTGATTTCCAATGGGCTTGTGCTCGACCGCTTCGGCAACAAGATGTCAAAGCGTCTTGGAAACGCTGTCAATCCCTTTGAGGCGATCGCCGAATTCGGGTCTGACCCGTTGCGTTGGTACATGATTGCCAACTCATCGCCGTGGGACAACCTGAAATATGACTCGGAGGGTGTGCGTGAAACCTCGCGCAAGCTCTTCTCAACACTCTATAACACTTATTCATTCTTCGCTCTCTATGCCAATGTCGACGGTTTTGACAACAGCGAGCCTCAGGTGCCGATGGACGAGCGTCCTGAAATTGACCGTTGGATTCTTTCATTGCTCTCTACGCTCATCCGTGAGGTAGAGGAGGCTTTGGATGATTATGAGCCTACGAAAGCAGCCCGCGCGATAAATGATTNTGTCAATGATAACCTGAGCAACTGNNATGTGCGCCTCAACCGCAAGCGNTNCTGGGGTGGCGACANGAACAAGGACAAGCTTTCGGCTTATCAGACTCTCTACTCATGTCTTGAAACAATCGCGCTGTTGATGGCGCCGATATCGCCTTTCTTCGCCGACCGCCTTTACACCGACCTGACTTCGGTGACTCTCGGCGACAAAGCTACTTCGGTCCATCTCGCCCTGTTCCCGGTGCCAGGAGAGAGCGACAGCCGTCTTGAAGAGCGCATGAAACTCGCCCAGGATATCACGTCGATGGTGCTTGCCTTGCGCCGCAAGGTGAATATCCGTGTGCGTCAGCCGCTTGCCACGTTGATGATTCCCGTGCTCGACGAGCGTCAGAAGGAAATGATAGCTTCAGTGGCTCCTCTCGTGCTCAACGAGGTCAATGTGAAAGAAATCAAGTTTGTGGGGAATGAAGAGGGCGTGCTCGTTAAGAAAGTGAAACCCGACTTCAAGAAACTTGGTCCGAAATATGGCAAGATTATGAAAGCGCTTGCCGCCGAGGTGGCTAAAATGTCGCAGCATGATATAATTGAACTTGAACGTAATGGAAGCTTCACGTTTGACATCGCCGGCACTCCCGCCACTGTTGAACTTGGCGACGTTGAAATCATCTCGGAGGATATTCCCGGATGGCAGGTGGCGAATGACGGCAATCTGACCGTAGCTCTCGCTACACCCATCTCCGGCGAATTGCGTCAGGACGGTATCGCGCGCGAGATTGTGAGCCGCGTCCAGAACATCCGTAAGCATCGCGACTACGATATCGTCGACAAGATTTCCATCACGTTC
>WFMA01000188.1 GCA_009177195.1 Bacteroidales bacterium
AAGTTTAAATTTTTGTTATGCAATTGTATTTGCATTTGTTTTTCTTGTGCAAATTTTGCAGTTTCAAGAATTTATTTTCATTAAAAATAAAAGTTTATAACATATAAAATTTTATAGTGCATTAAAAATAAGGCTCTTAANCTNTAGNNGATANGNGCCTTTAAAAGTGTTAAAATTTTGAATAATTGAATATTATTTTGTATAANTTTATTTTCNGCCANGTTTTGTTTTTCGTGNGAATCTGAATTTNGACTTCTTTTTGCGGTTGTTCGACAGAGCTTCTTTAGCACTGATGTCACTGCCGGCAACATCCTGTTTCGGACGGCCTTTATCATCCAAAAGCGCAAAGTCTACCATTTTCTTTTCAATGTTTGCTCTTGCGACTTGTACTTTTACCCGGTCGCCCAGCGAATAACGGGTATGAGTCTTGCGCCCTACAAGACAATAATTGCGTTCGTCGAAATCATACTAATCGTCGGCAAGGTCTCTTATCGGCAACAAACCTTCGCATTTGTTTTCATTGAGTTCCACATAGAGTCCCCATTCGGTTACGCCGGAAATAATGCCGTCGTAAATTTCGCCAAGTCTGTCGGCAAGGAATTCAACTTGCTTGTATTTGATAGAGGCTCTTTCTGCATTTGCTGCGAGTTGCTCTTGTGAGCTTGAGTGTTTGCACTGCTCTTCGAGGCGGTCATGGTTCACGCTCCTGCCGCCGTCGAGGTAACGCGCCAACAACCTGTGGACCATCATGTCAGGGNAACGCCTTATTGGGGAAGTGAAATGGGTGTAATAATCAAATCCCAACNCGTAGTGTCCGATGTTGTCAGTTGAATAAATGNCTTTTGCCATCGAGCGGATAGCANGTATCGACAATAGGTTTTCTNCCGGTTTCCCCTTTATATCGGCAAGCATCTTATTTATGGACTTGTTGATTTCTTTGGCTGAACCGGTCGTTTTTATGCGGTATCCGAAATTACGAGCCAAGTTGGCGAGATCCTGCAAGCGGGTTGCCTCTGGCTGGTCGTGAATACGATATACGAATGCTTTAGGCTTTTTCTTGTCTTTCGGTTTCCCTACGAATTCTGCAACGGTGCGGTTGGCAAGAAGCATGAATTCTTCAATCAGTTTATTGGAATCTTTTGAAACTTTGAAATATACCGATACAGGATGTCCGTCCTTGTCAATGTCGAACCTTACCTCTTCGCGGTCAAATTCAACCGAGCCGTGTTCAAATCTACGCTTGCGTAAAATTTTCGCAAAACGATCGAGTGTGAGGATTTCCTCAGCGTAATCCCCCTTACCGGTTTCGATTACATCCTGAGCTTCCTCGTATGTGAACCGGCGATTGGATTTAATAACCGTGCGGCATATCTTGGATTTTACGACATTCGCATCCTTGTCAAGTTCGAAAAGGCAGGAGAAAGTCAGTTTTTCTTCATCAGGTCTAAGCGAGCAGATACCGTTGCTGAGATGTTCGGGTAGCATGGGCACAACTCGATCCACGAGATACACCGATGTGGCGCGGCGTTGCGCTTCCTTATCAATAATAGAATCGGGATGAACGTAGTGGGTCACATCGGCGATATGCACGCCTGCCTCCCAATTGCCGTTGGGCAGTTTGCGTAATGAAAGCGCGTCGTCAAAGTCTTTTGCGTCACGCGGGTCGATCGTGAAGGTCACCACGTCGCGCATGTCAAGGCGGTTGGCAACCTCTTCGGGGGTTATGCCTGCGCCAATCTTGTCGGCGGCTTTTTCAACAGCTTCGGGATAGCGGTAGGGGAGTCCGAATTCTGCAAGGATTGCGTGCATTTCGGTTGTGTTTTCACCATCCTTGCCGAGAATGTCCACAACTTCGCCGGTTGGATTCTTGTCATCGTCATGCCAGTCGGTGATTATCGCCACGACTTTGTCTCCGGTCTTTCCGCCATGCAGCTTATTTTTAGGAATAAAGATATCTGTAGCAAGAAATTTGGAGTCAGTCGAAAGAGTGGCGTAGGATTTCTCGACCTTTAGCGTTCCCACAAATACCTGCTCATTAGGCTCAAGAATCTCTATCACCTTGCATTCAGGCTCCATCCCTTTTCGGTGGGCTGCGACAAGCACCTTGACTTTGTCACCGTTCAAAGCATGGAGAGAATTCTTCTCGGCGACAAAAATCGCTTCATCATCCCCTTCGAGGATGACAGAATTCTTTCCGTTGCTTCGGCGGCTGAATGTACCTATCGCCACTGTGCCGCGGTTTGGAGCGCGATATTTTCCCGGAGCTGTTTCAATGATTTCTCCGTCAAATTCCAGTTCGGCAAGTCTCATGGCTACCGCTTTGCTTGCAGCCGGGGTGTTTACTCCGATGGCATGTGCCACCTGCTTGTAATTGAATGTCTTGTTGCCTTGATTGCTTATGTATTCGTCAATGGCGGCATACAATTGCTTTGCTTGGGTACGCTGCCCTTTTTTGTTATTAGTAGCCATGTTCTCAAATTTTGGTTAATTATGCTTTTATAACAACGCTTTAGGCGTCAATGTTGGCATAATTGGCATTCTCTTCTATAAAATCGCGTCGTGGACCGACTTCTTCGCCCATAAGCATGGAGAAAATGCGGTCAGCTTCGGCGGCGTCATTTATGGTTACTTGCTTGAGCAGTCGATGTTCGCGCGACATGGTGGTGTCGCGAAGCTCCTGAGCGCTCATCTCGCCAAGACCTTTATATCGCATCACCTTTGTCTTGTCGCCATACTTGGCGATGAATGCTTGAACATCGCCGTCGGTCCAGCAATATTCCTCATTCTTGCCTCGTGTGCATTTATACNATGGGGGAGTGGCAAGGTATNGGTAGCCGTTTTCAATAATCGGGCGCATGCGGCGGAAGAAGAATGTCATCAGCAGCGTAGCGATGTGCGATCCGTCGACATCGGCATCGGTCATAATGATAATCTTATGATAGGCGAGCTTGTCAAGGTTGATTGCTTTTGAATCCTCGTCGGTGCCGATTGTGACACGCATGGCTCGGAAAAGATTGGTGATTTCTTCGTTTCCGAAAATCTTGTGATCCATTGCTTTTTCGACATTCAGAATTTTACCGCGCAAGGGCAAGATCGCCTGATAGGTGCGGTCGCGTCCCTGCTTTGCTGTTCCTCCTGCCGAGTCTCCCTCGACAATGAAAAGTTCGCAATCTTCAGCGGTGCGCGACGAGCAGTCAGCAAGTTTGCCGGGTAATCCTCCTCCGCAAAGGGGAGATTTACGCTGCACATTTTTGCGGGCGTTATATGCGGCGTGACGCGCAGTNGCTGCNAGCACCACNTTGTCGACAATTANNTTTGCCTGGCGGGGATGCTCCTCGAGATATGTGCGCAGAGCGTCGCTCACCGCTGTTTGAACAGCGCCAATCACTTCGTTNTTGCCNAGCTTGGTTTTGGTCTGACCTTCAAATTGNGGCTCCATCACCTTTACCGATACGACTGCGGTCAAACCNTCGCGGAAGTCGTCGCTTGCGATGTCGATCTTCAGNTTNTCGAGCATCTTGCTGTCTTCGGCATATTTNTTCAGNGTAGANGTNAGTCCGCGNCGGAAACCGGTAAGGTGNGTTCCNCCTTCGATGGTGTTGATATTGTTTACNAACGAGTATACATTTTCATTGTAGCTGCCNTTGTANGTAAGGGCGACTTCNACNGGNATNCCNTGCTTTTCAGTNACGAGGTGAATCACATCCTCAATGAGCGATTCTTTGTTGGAGTCAATATATCTTACGAACTCTTCGAGTCCTGTTTCGCTGTAGAACACTTCGTGCTTGAACTCTCCGTTCTCGTCGACGTGGCGTTTGTCAGTAAGCGTCAGTGTGATACCTGCATTTAGAAATGCGAGGTCGCGCAGACGATTGGCGAGAGTCGTGTAGTCGTAAACTGTCACTGTAAATATTGATTCGTCGGGCTTGAATGTGATCATTGTGCCGGTGGTGTCACTTTCTCCAACGACGGTCAATTCTGTTGTCGGCTTTCCGCATGAATATTCCTGAACGTAGGCTTTGCCATTGCGATGAACCTCAGCTCTGAGATAGGTTGACAGCGCGTTCACGCAGCTTACTCCCACGCCGTGAAGACCGCCCGACACTTTATATGAGCCCTTGTCGAATTTACCTCCTGCATGAAGCACGGTCAGCACCACTTCAAGAGCGCTTTTGTGTTCCTTTTCGTGCATGTCTACCGGAATACCGCGACCATTGTCAATGACGGTGATGGAATTGTCTTCGTTAATGATCACATCAATGTGGTTGGCATATCCTGCGAGAGCTTCATCGATTGAGTTGTCGACCACTTCGTAGACAAGATGATGCAAGCCTTTTGCGCTGATGTCGCCGATGTACATAGCCGGTCGTTTACGCACTGCTTCCAAACCTTCAAGCACCTGAATACTATTGGCGCTATAGCTTTCGTTCTGTTCTGACATAGATATAATTACAGTTGTGTTTTGCTTATTCAAACTGACGGCGTTCTGCCGGGCAAAAGCCGTATTAAGTTTATGTTCTAAAATCAAACAAAATTACAAAAAAAATCCGTCATTTCCAATTATTGCCGATGGATAAATTGCAGAATAGATGCAAATAAAAAAGCATGGAACCATTGAGGCTTCCATGCTTTTCGTTTCTGCTTTCGCAGATGATTTTATCTCACGAGAGCATTGATGTTGAATTTAGAAAACTCAAGGTCGTTGCTTGCGAGTTTTGCCATATTCTTGTCCATCTTTATCGACTCGCGAAGGTTGTTGTAAACCATGTCGCTGTTGTTGGTTCTTGCTCCGAGAACTGCTGCGATGTAATATGTGGTAGCATCCGGGTAATCGATGCCGCCAAGAGTCTGCTTGGCTTTATTGTAATCCTTGTTCAAGATCTGGGCGAGGGCGGCGTTGTTTGTCTTAGCGTCGCCAAAGGCGCGGATTGCAGATGTGTAATCGCCCTGTTTCAGATAATAAACGCCGAGAGCCTCTCCAAGAGCGGGTACGCCGGCTGCATTGCCAAATCGGGAAGTGGCATCCTTGTAATTATTGTTAAGAAGCGAGATTAGTCCAAGATTAAGCTGAGCTTCGCCGCTTTCGGGCGCGAGCTTTGCTGCTTGCTGGAAACAAGCGGCTGCCGCATCATAATCTTCGTCAAGGAACTGGCACATTCCAAGGTTGTTGATGGGGCGGTAGTCTTCAGGATAGAGGCTGGCTGCGGTGTCATAAATCTGAATGCGCTTCTCGTTGTCGTCAGTGAGGGTGGCGGCATACAGAAGTTCGTCTACCGACAGTGCTTTCGGGTTCATCTTGTAGATGTTGTTGATCTCTTCGTCGCTCTTTCCGATCACGTCGATCGACGCTGTGATGCGTGAATAGCGGAGCTTGGGAAGGATGTCTTCAGCTAGCTGGTCGAAGACCGACGAGAGGTTGCGTATTTCGCGTTCGCGCTGTTCGGGATCCTTGTACATTGAAAGCACGCTTAGAATCAACTCTTTGTCCTGGATATTTGATGCGGCAACAAGCTTCTTGAAGCCTTCCCAGTCCTGAGGAGTGAAGTCGGCGGTAAGACGGCCGAAATCCGAGATGTTTTCCTTTTTGAGCGCGCCCTCTACATAATTTACAGTGTTCTTTTCGCGATTTTCAGCAAGGCGTGTGTTCAGCTTGACTCCACCGTCGGGCGATGCATAGGATGTCACATTTATCTCCTTTATTTCACGGCGTCCGTCATTGTTGGCTTCCTGAAGTTCATTATGGAGGTTTTTCATTGCCTGGGTGCGGAGCTCTCCGTCGCGTATATTCGCCTGATTAATCAAGAACTTGATGTCGGCGTCAAATTTTTCGTTGATCACGCGCTGGAATTTATCGGCTGCAATTGCAGGATGGGTTGTACCGACATTTGCGAGAGCCGCTGTGGCAACGATGCCTTCAGCCACTTTAACGCGGGGAAGCGCATATTGCTTGCCGCCCTGCTTAACAGTGAATGCAAGCGACAGATTGCTCTTCTGCATCTCAGGTGTGTAGATATATTGCACCGGAATGGTCACAGTACCACCGTTTTCATAGTTCACGACGGGGTTATTACCTCTTACTTTCTCGCCTTGGAATGTGTAGGGAGCGGATGCGAGTTCCATTCCGTTATATTCCAGATAGGGGGTTACAGTGACTTCTGCATTTTTTTGAAAGAATTTTCCGGGGATGTTTCCGGTTACGGTGGCGGGAACTTTGTCTCCGACTACTTCCAGAGGATTCGGGTTGACTTTAAAATAATCAGCCTGGAACTGATTCATTTTCTTCCCGCAGCCTGTCAGCAACAGTGCGGTACCCAACAGTGCGGAATAGCACAATTTGTTGTTCATGATTCAATAAAATATTTTGTATAAACGATTGTTCAATTATCATACAAAGATACATGAAAAATATGAGATTCTAAAATAATGAGCTGGTTAGATGTATTAAAGTGGAAAAATAACTATATAATTGCGCAAATCGCCTAAAAACACTAACTTTGTAATCCGTTATGGAATATGGTTTTGATAACGAGAAATATCTCAAAATTCAGTCCGAACATATAAAAGAGCGTATCTCTAAGTTCGGCAACAAACTTTATCTCGAACTTGGCGGAAAATTGTTTGACGATCATCATGCCAGCCGTGTTTTACCCGGGTTTCAGCCCGATAGCAAGCTGAGGATGTTGAGCCAACTGAGCGACCAAGCGGAGATTGTGATTGTTATTAGTGCGGCGGACATTGAGAAAAACAAGGTGAGACAAGACTTGGGTATCACCTATGACATGGATGTCCTTAGATTGCGTACTGAGTTCCAAAATCGAGGTTTTATGGTTGGCTCCGTCGTTATAACACATTATAACGGACAAAGCAGCGCCGACAACTTCCGCAAGCGCCTTGAACGTATGGGCATAGTGACCTACGTCCATTACTTGATTGACGGTTATCCTACCAATGTCGATCTGATCGCGTCGGATGAAGGTTTCGGAAAGAATGACTATGTTAAAACTTCGCGGCCATTGGTCATTGTGACCGCTCCCGGACCCGGTAGTGGAAAAATGGCTGTTTGTCTGAGCCAGCTTTATAATGAAAATAAGCGTGGCATCGAAGCCGGATATGCGAAGTTTGAGACTTTCCCCGTCTGGAGTTTGCCGCTGAAACATCCGGTAAATATCGCTTACGAGGCTGCTACCGCCGATCTTAATGATGTCAACATGATTGATCCATTCCATCTGGAGGCATACGGCAAAACGGCGATTAATTACAACCGCGACATCGAGATTTTCCCGGTACTCAATGCATTGTTTGAAGGCATTTATGGTGAGAATCCCTATAAATCTCCTACCGACATGGGGGTCAACATGGTGGGTTTCTGTATAAATAATGATGAAGTATGCTGTGAAGCGTCAAAGAATGAGATAATCCGCCGTTATTACACTGCGTTAAACCAATTGGCTCAGGGAGCGTGCAACGACAGCGAGGTAAACAAAATCGCGCTGTTGATGAAGCAGGCGAAAATCACTCCTGCTTATCGTAAACCGATCACTGCCGCAAAAGAAAGGGCTGAACGGAGCGGATTGCCATGTTCGGCTATTGAACTTCCCGACGGCACGATTATCACCGCTGAAACAAGTGAACTGCTTGGACCGAGCGCGGCTCTTATCTTGAATGCCATCAAGCATCTTGCCGGTATAGATCATGCTGAAAAATTGATACCTCAGCACATGATTGAGCCCATTCAGTTCACGAAAATCAATTATTTGCGGGGACATAACCCCAGGCTTCACACCGATGAAGTCCTCGTGGCGCTTTCCGTGTTGAGCCCTCACAATGAAAATTGCCGCAAGGCTTTGGAAAAATTGCCCGAGCTTTACGGTTGCCAGGTGCATTCCACTGTGATGCTCGGAGAGGTTGACCGCAAGATTTTCAATAAACTTGGAGT
>WFMA01000153.1 GCA_009177195.1 Bacteroidales bacterium
GTTATTTTACCTGTAGCGTGATTTCCTGTTTTTTCAGCCCTTTTGATTCTACTTTAAGGGTGGCTTTTCCGGTTTCGGAATATTTGCCTCGCAGAATCACCAGCGCGAGACCGTTGTAGGCGTCGCGTTCCGAAAGCTGGAACGGCAGCAGGCTCGTCGCGTCGCCATTGTCGGTCGCTACGATTTCTACCGGTCCGCTCACGGAGAATTTCAAGTGGTTTTTGGACCGAGGCACGACTCTTCCTTCCTTATCGACGATTGCGACACGCACGAAAGCAAGGTCAGTGCCGCTGTTGTTGAGCGTTGTCGTTTCGGGTGTCAGCTCGATGGCGGCTGGTCGTCCGGTAGTCTCGACGATCTCCTCAGCCCAAGGTTGTCCGTTTTTATATGCCACCGCTTTCAGAGTGCCGGGTTCGTAGCGAACGTCATCCCATGTTAGGCGGTCGTAGGCGTTCTTTTTCTCCCGTCTGCCAAGCGGCTTTCCGTTTAGGAACAAGTCGACAGCGTCGCCTGAGGTGTAGATATGCACCGGTGTTATTTCTCCTATTCTCTCCTCCCAGTTCCAATGGGGGAGAATGTGGAGAGTTGGCACGTCGGGGCGCCAGTAGCTTTTGTAGCTGTAATAACGGTCTTTCGGGAAGCCGCAAAGGTCGACGATGCCGAAATAGGAGCTGCGGGAGGGGCTTTTTATTTTACCCAGTTGAGCCAATTCGAGTTTGGCTTTGCGCAATTCGGNGGANTCGCTGAAATTGAGCAGGTTGGTGAGATCTTTGTTGTAGGGGGTGGGTTCGCCGAGATAGTCGAAGCCTGTCCACACGAATTCGCCGCTCATAAACGGGTATTCCTCGTTCATCTTGAACTGAGCTTCGGGAGAACAACCCCATCCAACAGTGGTGAGATCGTAGGATGACAATTGGAATCCTGANCGGCTGTCGTCGGGATTGGTAGTCACCGGAAAGAAATATTCNCCTCGTGAGCTGGTTGCCGATGATGTTTCGCTCGCATGATAGCGGCGAGTGGGATTCTGTTCCTTGAANACGGGGTANGTTCTGTGGAAATAATTGAGTCCGAAGATGTCGACGTTGTTCACGATGTCGCGGAACACGGCAGCCTGCTTGTTGCTCCCGAGCGAAGTGGGGCGCGTCGGGTCCTCGTCATGGCAATATGCGGTGAGATTGCGGGCTATTATAATTCCCTCGTCGGTGGTTTGGTCGGGCACTTCGTTGCCGATGCTCCACATGATTACCGACGGGTTGTTGCGATAGTGGCGTGTCAGCGCCCTCATATCGGCTTCGTTCCAGTCGTCGAAAATCAGATGGTAGTCGTTCTTGCGTTTCCCTCGGTGCCATGTGTCGGCTAATTCAAGCTGCATCATCAGTCCCAGCCGGTCACACAATGCAACCAGTTCGGGGGCGGGAGGATTGTGGGATGTCCTGATGGCGTTTACTCCCATCTCCTTCATTATGCGCAGTTGGCGCTCGGCGGCAGCTTCGTTGAAGGCGGCGCCTAAAGCGCCAAGGTCGTGATGGAGGCACACTCCTTTTATTGGTGTCTTTTTGCCATTGAGCTTGAACCCTTCATCGTGGGTGAATTCGATTGTGCGTATTCCGAACGGTGTAGCGTAGGAGTCGATTTCTTCGCCATCTTTCATTATTTTGGTTATCGCCACGTAGCAGTTGGGGTCGTCGATATCCCACAAGCGGGGATTGTCGATGTCGATGTTGAATCGCGCGCTTGCGTAGCTGCCTTGCGGCACATTCAATTCCCGAGGGGCTGCGGCAGCTACCTCATCGCCTGTAGGCTCACCTTTCCCGTCCTGTCGGTAGACGCTCGTGAGGAGCTTGATTTTGGCGGCGGCTGAATCCCGGTTTTCGATGTTGACCCCCATTTCCATCCGCGCTTTTCGGGGGTCAACGCTTACGTTCCTGATGAATGTGCCCCATTGGCTCACGTGGACCGGCGACGTTTTCACCAGCCACACGTTGCGGTATATTCCGCCGCCGGGATACCATCGCGACGCTTCATCGGGGTTTTCGAGCCTGATGGCGACGGTGTTCATTTCTCCCGGCTTGATGTAGGGGGTGAGGTCGATGCGGAAGGATGCGTAGCCGTAAGGCCAGCCGCCGGCGAGATGACCGTTGCACCACACAGCGCTATAGGACATGGCGCCGTCAATGTCGAGATATACCTGCTTGCCCCTGTCGGCTTCGGGCACTTCAAAGCTTTTTCGGTACCAACCTATGCCCCAATAGGGGAGCTTTCCGGTGGCTCCCTCATAGTCGATGTTGAACGGACGTTCAATTGCCCAGTCGTGGGGAAGGTTGAGCGTTCTCCATCCCGAATCGTCAAAGCCGGGCTGAGTGTAGGCGACCGATGTGGTGAATGCTTTTTCGGGCGCCTTGTTNCTTTTGCCGAATATTATGAANTGGTTGGCTGAGGGCAGCAGGTAGGGCTTCATGCGGGANTAGTGAAGCGACGAGTCGGTTCCGGCGGGATCGTCGGTCGTATATTTCCATTCACGGTTCAGGCTGATGCGTTNACGNGGCGANTTGGANTCGGAGAGGGCTACGCTNGCATTTAGNGCGACGGCGATAGCTGCGATAATGAGATGGCGCATTGTCATGATTGAAAAGAATTGAGGTTGTTTCATAGCAAATGTATCGAAAATAGCGTGACGGGATTATAAGTATCGTACATAAATATATAGCGGCTGTTTCAGGCGGGGCATGAAAAAAAGCTGCATGGGGTTCATGCAGCTTTTTATTGATGGATGGAGCGGATTTTTTACTTCATTTCGAGGTAGGTGATCTTGTCCATGTCGCCATAGTCAAGGTTTTCACCGCCCATACCCCAGATGAACATGTAGTTGCTGGTTCCTGCGGCAGCGTGGATTGACCACTCGGGGCTTTGAACAGCCTGCTCGTCGTGGAGCCATATTACACGATTCTCTGTGGGTTCGCCCATGAAATGCGCGATAGCGTTTCCGGCGGGCACGTTGAAGTAGAAGTATGCTTCAACGCGACGGTCGTGAGTGTGGGCGGGCATTGTGTTCCACACGCTACCGGGCTTCAACTCGGTGAGTCCCATCTGAAGCTGGCAGGGTCCTTCCTCAAGCACATTGTTGACGATGAGCTGATTGATGACGCGGTCATTGCTCTCCTCCATTGAACCGGCGGCGAAAGAATTGGCTTTAAGTGAGCCTTTGCGGCCGTCGATGGTGATGAGCTGAGTTTTGTACTCCTTGTGGGCGGGAGTTGAATTGATGTAGAACTTGGCGGGGTTCGACTTGTCCTTGCTGCGGAAAGTAACTTTCTTGTTGCCTTTGCCGACATAGANGGCGTCCTTGAAGTTGAGNTCANAGNCCNTGCCGNCGACGTTGACGATGCCGGGANCGGCGATGTTGATGACTCCGANCTCGCGGCGTTNAAGGAAGTACTCAGCTTTCAGGGGCTCGATAGTCTNAAGCTCNACAACGGTGTTCACGGGTGACACGCCGCCGAAGATGAGGCGGTCATACATTGAGTAGGTGAGATTGATCGTGTCGGGCGCGATAACAGTCGGCATTGTGAAACGCTCACGCAGAGTGGCGGTGTCATAATGCTTCACGTCATCGGGATGACAAGCCCTCATGATGCTGTAGTTGGTGACAGCTCCTGCTGATAATGTCGCCATAGCCAGTGCTACACTAAGGATTATTTTTTTCATTATTTATAAGGATTTATTTCTTTGCATAGCTCAGTGACTCGCGGCACTTTTCAGTAACGTAAGCCCAGTCGCCTGCCTGTACTTTGTCTTTCGGGAAGAGCTTAGAGCCCATGCCTACGCAGTAAACGCCGGCGTCAAACCATGACTTGAGGTTTTCAGCAGTGGGTTCTACGCCGCCGGTAACCATGAGTTTAGACCATGACATGGGAGCGAGAAGTCCTTTTACGAATTTCGGTCCGAGAACGTCGCCGGGGAACACCTTGCACAGGTCGCATCCGCATTCCTGAGCGAAACCTACCTCGCTGATTGTGCCGCAGCCGGGAGTGTAGGGAACAAGACGGCGGTTGCAGATCTTTGAGATTTCGGGGTTGAACAACGGACCAACGATGAAGCATGCGCCGAGCTGAAGATATAGAGCTGCGGTAGCGGGGTCAACGATTGAGCCTACGCCGATTGCCATTTCGGGGCACTCCTTAGCTGCGAATTTCACAACTTCAGCGAATACTTCGTGGGCGAAGTCACCGCGGTTGGTGAATTCGAAAGCGCGGATACCGCCTTCATAGCAGGCTTTGACAACCTGTTTTGCCACTTCAGCGTCCTTGTGATAGAACACCGGAACGATAGGAGCCTCGGCCATCTTGGCGAGAACTGCCACTTTATCAAATTTTGCCATAATTATATGTGTGACTATTTTATTCAAATAGTCTTACCGGGCATGGCGCCCGATAAGACTTTATTAAAAATACGGGATTTAGATTAGCGCTGTACGCGGCCGTTAGCGTTACCGCCTGCGAGTGATTCAACTTCTTCGGTTGTAACGAGGTTGAAGTCGCCGGGGATAGTCTGCTTGAGGGCTGAAGCGGCAACGGCAAATTCGAGAGCTTCGCCCTGGTTGGGCTTGGTGAGAAGACCGTGGATGATACCGCCTGAGAATGAGTCGCCGCCACCTACGCGGTCGATAATCGGGTTGATGTCATAGCGTTTTGACTCATAGAATTCCTCGCCGTTGTAGATCATAGCCTTCCAGCCGTTGTGGGTAGCAGAGAATGACTCGCGGAGAGTTGAGATGACATATTTGAAACCGAATTCTTTAGCCATAGCCTTGAAGATGCCCTTGTAGCCTTCAGCTGAAGTTTCGCCGGCTTCCACGTCAGCGTCGGGTTTGAAGCCGAGGCAAAGTTCTGCGTCCTCCTCGTTGCCGATGCAAACGTCTACATACTGCATCAACGGGCGCATGATTGACTGAGCTTTTTCCTTTGTCCACAGTNTTTTNCGGAAGTTGAGGNCAACGCTGACAGTAACGCCGNGGCGCTTTGCANCTTCGCAAGCGAGGCNGGTCAGCTNGGCANCCTTGTCAGAGATGGCGGGAGTGATACCGCTCCAGTGGAACCAGTCAGCGCCTTCCATGATTGCGTCGAAGTCGAAGTCGGCGGGATCAGCCTCAGCGATTGAAGAACCGGCGCGGTCATAGATCACTTTTGAAGGACGCATTGAGGCGCCTGTTTCGCAATAGTAGATGCCGACGCGGTTACCGCCACGAGCGATGTGGTCGACCTTCACGCCATAACGGCGAAGGGCGTTGACAGCTGCCTGTCCGATTTCATGTTTGGGAAGTTTGGAAACGAAATATGCGTCATGTCCGTAGTTGGCGCAGCTTACGGCTACGTTAGCCTCGCCGCNACCCCAGATNACATTGAAGTTGTCTACTTGCAATAAACGATAACAGCCTTCCGGCGACAGGCGAAGCATGATTTCGCCTAAAGTTACTACTTTACTCATTTTTCTTTAATAATTGGTTAGACTTAATGTATATATTTGGTTATTTAGTTACTTCACCCATATCCATCATTTTCTGTTGACGGATGATGTTCATGCGGTTCCACACGACCATACCCATGGTGCAGATGACGAGGATTCCGGCACCGATCCACTTCAGCGAGTGGCAGCACTGGTAGATGACCCATCCGAGCGGGCTGCCGGCGAAGTCAAGGCTTCCTGCCGAGAATCCTTCA
>WFMA01000085.1 GCA_009177195.1 Bacteroidales bacterium
GTGGAGTCGCCAATCATGTTCCGCGAGACTATCGACCTCATGATTTACATGAACCCGCATCTTGACAAAATCGTCTTTGCCGCCGACGAGTTGTGGGAAAACCGTAATTTGAACCGCAGCATCCGCTCTTATATCCAGTCTCACTATCCCGGCATCTCTTACGAATGGCTTGTGGGAAAGGCATCAAACTCACGCCATCTCATCGACTATCTTATGAGCGAAAACAAGAAGATGGGATTCCTGTTCTCCTCATGGTTCTATGCAGAGACCGACGCCAACGGGCGCCCTACCCTCGTTATGGGTGACTATAAATCAATCAGCCAGGCGAAACATGCCGTCTACGCTCTGCGCGAAGCATACTTGACTTCGGGTGTAATCGGTGGTTACTACCCCAACAAGGAAAAGACCGAAAGAGCTGTCATTGACGCAGTTCAGAAGATGGTGGAAACAGGCAATCTTGCCAACCATCCATTCTTTTACCCGGAATTCCCCTCCGACTTCAACAATGTGGTTAACTATCCGCAATTACTTGCTGACGGATATAAAGTTAAAGACTGCCCCGCCGACACTTTATTCATCAATCGCACGGAGCGTTCTTTAAAAGACTACATCTGGCTCATTGCTCTTGCAAGCTTCATTATTCTCGCTCTGATCGTGTTCATCTTGGTGAACTCTTATATGCAGAAAGCACGCAACAAGTTCTATAAAAACCAGGAAACACTTCTTAGAAACATGCCTATAGCATTTGCCAGCGGCAAAGTGCATCTTGACGCCAACGGAGACGTGACCGACATCAACTATCTGCAAACCAATGCGATTTTCGAAGCCATAATCCCCATTGAAAGCGGTCACACAATCCTTAACAACGAATCTCATCGTTCTTTGATAAAATCGGTTGTTACTGAAGGAAAATCTGTAACATTGCCACTTCATTTCAAGGACAACGACTCATATTACGATTTCGTCATAACCCCCGGCAATGATCCGGGAACGGTACAAGCCTTCGGTATCAACAACACCAAGATACGCCGCGCCGAAGCCGAACTGCGCGAATCACGCAAGCAGCTCGCCATGACCCTTAACGTGGCTCACATCATTCCATGGCAGTGGGACATAAAGGCGCAAAGAATTTACTGCGAGGCAAAAACTACAAATAAACTGTTTGGCAACGAAAGCTTCGATTTGAAAGACCGCAGCGTCACAATGATCGACTCAAACGAATACTTCCAGCGCATCCATCCCGATGATCTTGCCGGAGTGCGCCAATGCTATCAGGACTTGATTGAAAAGCGCAAGAAGTTCGTTAAGCATGAGTTCCGTTATGTTGTCAACAAAGATGGCATGACCCACACCGATTGGGTTGAAATCAACGCAACAATCGACCAGTATGACGAAGGGGGAAATCCTATATCTTTGACAGGTTCGTTGCTCATCATCACCGAGCGTAAAAAGCAGGAAAATTCAATTCTCATCGCAAAAGAACATGCAACTGAAAGCGACAGATTGAAATCAGCATTCCTTGCCAACATGAGCCACGAAATCCGCACTCCGCTTAATGCAATCGTTGGATTCTCAAATCTGCTCGCTCAAACCGACGATCCCTCAAAGAAAGAAAAGTTCATGGATATCATCGAGAACAACAACCAGTTGCTGCTTCAGTTGATCAGCGACATTCTCGACATCGCAAAGGTGGAAGCCAACACGCTTGAATTCATTTACCACCCCACCGACTTGAACGAACTGATAAAGAACATCGAGAACACGGTCAAGATGCGAGTAAAACCGGGGGTTATGCTCAATTACACTCTCGGAGCCGCCGAATGTATCGTGGAAACGGAACGCAACCGCTTGTCGCAGGTGTTGATCAACATGCTAACCAACGCCACAAAATTCACCGAACGCGGCAGCATCACATTCGGTTATGAACTGCGCGGACCCGAAATTTACTTCTTCGTGCGCGACACCGGTATCGGAATTTCGCCCGAGAAGCAAGACAGCGTGTTCCAGCGCTTCACAAAACTGAACGATTTCGCTCCCGGTTCAGGACTTGGATTGTCGATAAGCCAAAGCATCATCGAAAAGATGGGCGGCAGAATCGGTGTAGAATCTCCCGGACTCGGATTCGGCTCGACCTTCTGGTTCACAATACCGTTCAAAGAAGTTAAAGCGGAAAAATTTGCCGCCCAAAAAGCCGAACCGGTACAGAAAGAGAAGATTGAAAAGAAGAAACTCACACTTCTCATCGCTGAGGACAACGAGAGCAACTACCTGTTGTTTGAAACAATTCTGTCAAACGACTACAACCTCATCCACGCATGGGACGGTGTAGAAGCGGTGGAACTGTTCAAGCAGCACAATCCCGACATGATAATCATGGATATCAACATGCCTAACATGGACGGATATGAGGCTACACGTGAAATCAGAAAACTGTCGCGCACAGTGCCCATCACAGCCGTAACCGCCTACGCTTTCGCTTCCGACAAAGAGCGAATCATGGAGAACGGCTTCAACGGATACGTGTCAAAACCCGTGAACGCCAACAAGCTGAAGAGCGAGTTGAAAAACATGGTCGACAACCTGTTCATCATGCTCTGATAAACGAGCGTTCAGCCACAATAAACAGGGGATTAATTACGTTTTATAGCGTAGTTAATCTCCTAATTTTATGCACCGATTTTTTCTTACCGGCATCATCGCCGTTTTAATATTTCTTACGGGCTGTATAGAGGACGGCTTTTCAAACTCCCCGTCACATCAGCCCGAATATTCGACCGACACCCTCCGCATAGGCGAGGTTTTCACCGCTCAAGGGACACCTACACGGAGTTTCATAGTTTATAACCGCAATTCAAAAGGGATCGTCATCAGCAACATCAAGTTTCGCGACAGCTCGACGGGAGAATATTTCCGTGTAAATGTCGACGGTGTTTCCGGAAAAGAGTTCAACAACGTGGAGATCCGAGCCAAAGACTCCATATTTGTTCTTGTGGAAGCGACCGTTCCTGAAAACGGGTTTGACGCTCCGAGGGTTATCAATTCTCCCCTCGACTTCATCGTCAACGGAGTAACATCGACCGTAGTCATCAATATCTCAGGCAGAGACGTGAACCGCCTTAACGGAGAAACAATCACAGCCGATACTCGCTTCACCGCCGACCGCCCCTACCTCATTACCGACAGCCTGGTAGTGGCTCCTGATGTCACTCTCACAATCGATGCCGGAGCCACCCTCCACTTCCACGACAAAGCATCGCTGAGAGTGAGAGGCACTCTCGTGACCGAAGGAACCCCGGAGAAGCCGATCAATTTCACAGGCGACAGGACGGGAAATGTCGTTGGCGGTATTCCCTACGAGCTTATGTCAGGACAATGGGACGGGTTGAGATTCTATAGCTCGTCGCGCAACAACGCCATGTCCCACACATCTATACGCAACTCTTCAACCGGAGTGGTTCTTGACTCTATTCCCGAGGGATTGACGGCGCTGTCGCTCGTCAACTGCATTATCCGCAACACCAAGTCCACGGTCCTCTCCTCCCGTCATGCTCCGGTAAAAGCCGTAGGGTGTGAATTTGCCGAGGCTCCGGCAGGCGTTGTCTACCTTCACGGAGGAAACCATCAGTTCCTCAACTGCACGTTCTCCAACTATTACCTTTTCGCAGGTATAACCGGAGCGATGATAACTTTCGCCGGAGATGACGTAGCTGCCACCGTCGACAATTCGATTCTCTACGGGCTCGGCAGCATGATTTCACCCAAAGATATCGCAGGGATGCCTATTTTGTTCCGAAACACCCTGCTGAAACCCGGCGGTAGTGACGATGACAATTTCATCGACTGTCTTTGGGACACTAATCCGCTATTTTACACCGTGAGGGAGGAGTACCTCTTTGATTATCGGCTTCAAGACGATTCCCCCGCCATAGGAGCCGCCAACCCTGCATTCCTTAACGGAATCCCCGAGGCTGCAACCGACTATTACGGACATTCCCGAGGCAACGCTCCCGACTTGGGCGCCTATGTCTATATCCCCGCCGCCAACCGATAGATATTCAGGCACGCTACAAAAATTTCTGTATGTCGCCGATTTTATCTACCTTTGCAACGCATGGACAACAATCACTACATCACCTCATCGCCCTATCGGCGCGGCGCTGTCTACGGGGCGCCTTTCGGACTGTATCTGACAGCCCTGTTTTTCGCCATCTCCTACACTTTTGACCATCAATTTCTCGGTCTCGTTTCCTTTGCGATGATGCTTGGGGTTCCGGTCCTTATCTATGTATTTTTGCGACGTTCATTCGTCGAAGATCGCGGCACCACCATCTACTCTTCACTGTGGATGGAGGGAATCGCCATCTTCTTTTTCGGCGGGTTAATCTCAACCTTGGTAGCAGTGGTCTATATNCGCTGGATNGAACCNNNCTTCATCGAGTCGCGCATCGACGCTATAATAGCGCTTTATGAGCAAGCCGACTTCTCTCGCAGCGAAGAGGCAATCGACATACTGACACGCGCCCGCGAACAGAATCTCATTCCCAAGCCCATCGATATAGCAGTCGACATGCTTTGGTTCATAGTATTTACCGGGTCCATGCTCTCAATGCTTATGGCTTTGCTTGCAAGAGCCCGAGGGTATAAATTTAAAACTAAATGAAACGATGGATATCTCGGTAGTCATCCCCCTTTATAATGAAGCAGAATCCCTGCCCGAACTTGAGGCATGGATAAGGCGTGTCATGGAGCAGCACGGTTTCACCTACGAAATTCTATTCATCAACGACGGTTCAACCGACAATTCCTGGAATGTCATAAAAGAGCTCGCCCAAAAGAATCCCAATGTCAAAGCCGTGAGTTTCCGACGCAATTACGGTAAGTCGCCGGCGCTCAACACGGGGTTTGCCCGCGCCAAGGGGGATGTCGTCATCACCATGGACGCTGACCTTCAGGACAGTCCCGACGAGATTCCCGAACTTTACCGCATGATAACCGAGGATAACTATGACCTCGTTTCGGGCTGGAAACGCAAACGCTATGACCCGCTGTCGAAAACCATCCCGACAAAACTGTTCAATGCGACAGCGCGCAAGGTGAGCGGCATNAANNANCTCCATGANTTCNATTGNGNGCTNAAAGCTTACCGCAATATAGTGGTGAAGCACATCGAGGTTTACGGCGACATGCACCGCTACATCCCCTATCTCGCTAAAAACGCCGGATTCAAAAAAATCGGAGAAAAGGTGGTGCAACATCAGGCTCGAAAATACGGCACGACAAAATTCGGGCTCGACCGTTTTGTCAACGGCTATCTTGACCTTGCCACACTGTGGTTCATGTCGAAATTCGGCATAAAACCGATGCACTTTTTCGGACTTTTGGGAAGCCTCATGTTCATTCTCGGCTTTATCGCCGTCGCCGTTGTGGGCTTCACAAAACTCTATGACATGTATAACGGCAATCCGTATATTCTCGTGACGGATTCACCCTATTTCTATCTGTCGCTCGTGCTCATGCTACTCGGAGCCCAACTGTTTCTCACCGGTTTTGTCGGCGAGCTTATCGTCAGGAATTCCGACCGCCGCAACGAGTATGAAATAAATGAAGAAATAACAACCCAGAAAATATAATCGGACATGGAATCATATCCAAGTTTCTATAACCTTTCGGAACAGCGCTATTCTTGCCGCAAATTCACCAACGCTCCCGTAGGCAGAGATTTAATCATAGCCGCTCTTGACGCGACAAGGCTCGCGCCGTCGGCTTGCAACAAGCAGCCGTGGAAATTTCTGGTGATCGACACGCCCGAACTCCGCAGCGAAATCCAGAAAAGCTATCCCAGGGAGTGGTTTAACGAAGCTCCCGTCTATATCGTCGCATTAGGATTGCATGACGAAGGCTGGCACAGAGCGTCGGACGGAAAAGACCACACCGATATCGACGTGGCTATCGCCACCGAACACCTTTGCCTGGCGCTCTCGTCGCTAAAACTCGGAAGCTGCTGGGTGTGCAATTTCGATTCTGACTCGTTAAGGAAATCGCTGTCGCTTCCGGCTAACGCAGAACCTGTCGCAATCATCCCCGTGGGATATCCCGACGGAGAGACAGCCCCCGAGAAAAATCGCAAGCCACTTGACGAAATCCTGCAATGGGGAGCCTGTTGAAATCCATAATCGCTATTTGCGCGGCGGCGTGCATCCTTGCCGGATGTAATTCTTCGGGCTGTATCAACAACCAGAATTCACTCCCGCTTGCCGGAATGTACTCCTACGCCACGCTGACACAGGTTTCGATTCCCGGACTCACGATAGGCGGGGTCGGCGCTCCCGACGACTCGCTCATCGTCAACAAAGGCACCGTATCGTCGGCGTATCTGCCTTTCCGGTCCACTCAATCGGAAACCGCTTTCTTCTTCCACTACAACCAGGAAGGGATCGACAATGACGCANTCAACGACNCCATCACGTTTGCCTNCACTTCGTTTCCCTATTTCGCNTCGGANGAGTGTGGAGCGATGTACCGCTACAAGATAACGGATGTAATCTACACCAACCACCTCATCGACTCGGTGGGCATCGTCGACAGCGTCATCACCAACATCGACCGCGAACGCATACGCATCTACTTCCGCTCAGCCACTGACGATGACGAGACCGAGGAGGGAGAAAATGACAATAACCAACCGCAACAAGCTGAAGAATGAAGTCACGCCACATCATCCTGCTGCTCATATCGGCGATTTGCCTGTCAGCTGCCGCCCAACGCCGCATCACTCCGGTGAAAACCAACCCTAAAAAGGGCGACACTCCCTCAACGGCTGTGGCGACCGACTCAACCGCCCGTCCTGAAAGCGTCGTCGAGGTAACCGGAACCAACGGCGCGATCATCCTTGTCGACACTATTTCGGGCAAAGAGTATACCGACACGATTCTAACCGTCGCCCCTAAGTTGATTTATCCCCGCTGGGAATCGATTTCGGCAGGCGTAAATCTATGGGATCCGTTGATGAGATGTTTCGGACAGCACTACGGACTCATTGGCTTCTGGGGCGAGGTGAGCATTCACAACTGGATAAAGCCCTACTTGGAAATAGGTCTTGGCAATGCGTCCTACACTCCCGACCGCGGCAACTACACCTACAAATCGGGCATCGCCCCCTATTTCAAAATCGGCGCCAACTACAATTTCCTCTATAATTCCAATCCTGCCTACTCGGTTTATCTCGGAGTGAGATACGGCATATCGAATTTCTCCTATAACATCACCGACGTGAGCGTCTATCCCGGCTACTGGGGGGAGGAGGCGTCGATGTCGGTTCCGTCGCAACGCGTCACTGCAGGATATTTTGAGGTCGGAGTGGGACTGCGGGTAATGATTGCGTCCAATTTCTATCTGGGATGGGAGATAAAAGTGCATAACATCATCCACACGTCCAAGGCTACATATGGCGATCCGTGGTATGTTCCGGGATTCGGCACGAGAGGTTCGCTGTTTACGGGGGCGTTGTCGTTCAGCTACACATTGCCGTTTCCGGCATCAAAGAAAAAAAGGAAAGAACTAAAAGAGGAAACGGAACTCCCCGCTCCTGCGGCTGAGCCAATCGACGACCACCATGCCGCCGAGGTGACTGAATAAATCAGTCGGCGGCCATCGTCTCATTTACCCTGCCGCTTCAAAAAGAAATGAAGTAATATTATGCACAACAGCGTGCAGCCTATTATTCCAAAATAATATCCGTAATTACCTGCAAAGAATTCACCTCTGCCTATATAACTCATCACGGCAAGATAGGCAAGCAACAGCAGGGGAATATAGGTCGATTTTTTCATATTTTTGAATCTTCGGTTTGAACCTCCTTGAGATAGGGGGAGTTTTCAGCGTGAAAGCCATCGGAAATCAATTCCGTGAAAATCTTCAGGCAAGCCCATGCGTCGATAGCGGCATACATCTGCTGGGGAGAGCTCAGCGTTTCGGCTTCCCAATTGGATAGCCGTTGGCTCTTGGAGATTCTGCCGTTGAATATGATCCCGTAAATCTTCTGAAGGCTGCAATCGGTTATACTGTAATCTTTCACAAACGTCTGCAAATCCACGAAATTCTTATTTTCAAACTGGCGTGATTTGCGCATCACCATGTAATCGTCCTTTAAAGAAAGCCCCACTTTCACGATAGAGTCATTCTCAAAAAGACTTATCATTTCATCGATCAACCCAAATTTATTGATTCTAAAAAGATAGCATGCGTCATCGGTAGCGATCTGAATAAGCGCCACTTTATTGGCTTTGCCTTTCTTAAATGACGGTTTGGTTTCAGTGTCAAATCCTATGACAGAGTGGCAGCATATTGCCTGCAAAGCCGCCCTTGCCTCCTCAACCGTATTAATCACCACTANCTCTCCGGGANATACGACTATANGCAANNTAGCTAACTCCTCTTTAGAAATTGACAATGCCATCTTTTTACAATCCATAATCNACCTGAATCTATTTACTTTATAANNAAATCACTACCCCAATGACACGGATATACCNCTCACTANGCATGTAAAGGTAGAAAAACTAATTTAAAAACAACTATTACTACGAGAGCAAACCCACATTCCGTTAACATATCTTTGCGCTAATCGCCTGTTTAGTTAAATTTCATTCAACAAAACTTACATAATGAGGTACTCGGCTTCGGGAAAATTCTCAAGCAGATAACGAGATATGAAGCTCGACGTATCCTCGGCAATAATCTTGTCTTTGTCAAAGAAAGTATTGTATATCACGCCTTTCAATTCAATTCCCCGGCGCTTTATCACCTCAAGCGACAATATCGTGTGGTTGATCGAGCCCAACACGCCATTCGTCACCAACATCAACGGCAAATTGTGCTCCTTAACATAGTCAATCGTGAAATAATTGTCAGTAATCGGCACCATCAGTCCTCCGGCGCCCTCAATCAGCACCGTGTCATATCGAGCAGC
Source organism: Bacteroidales bacterium (assembly GCA_009177195.1). GTDB lineage: Bacteria > Bacteroidota > Bacteroidia > Bacteroidales > Muribaculaceae > Muribaculum. The sequence continues at coordinate 8,969 of WFMA01000085.1, forward strand.
AAGCTGCTCGGTAGCCGCCGCGATAATCTCAGTATTGATTACTTTGCCGTCAATACGTGCGGCAAGCTGAGCCGAAGCGGGATAAGAAAAGATAATCGGCGCAGTGAGGCGTTCGACATCTTCAGGCAGCAGTCCGGTGCCCATTATTTTACGATGAACCTCGATATCCTCCGAGAAATCCTCATTGCCGGTCTGGATAAACTTCTGGGTTATAACCCTGCGTCCCTGCTCCATTAATCTGCGGGCATACATGCCTGTCATATAAGTCTTGCCGGCATCAGTGTCGATACCGGAAATAAATATCACTTCACTCATCGTTTTTTACGTTTTATAACTATATACTGAGGATGATAGGTCACTCGGCATTTTCCATTCACCCGTGGATAGTCAGTCGCCATCGACGCATATCCGACATCCACGCGCCTCAAAGCGTTCACGCCGGTGCTTCTCAAGTGCATCATCACCTCTCTGGGCGAGTCGAAGTCTATCACCTCTTTTTCCTCTTCAGCCGCAAGCACAGCGCAAAAGCCGGGCGCCATGCCTTTCAATTCGTCCAGCGTGTAGTATCGGAGCGGCATCCCGGTCAATGTTGATATTTCTGTCATGTTCAACGGTCCGAATGTCGACAGCGCCATCAATCCCCCGGGTTTCAATTTAGACGCTGCAGCCGCCACGAAACGCGGAAGATTGTTGAACCACTGCACCGTTGCCGCCGAGAGGATGACATCGAAAGTTTCATCAGCCACATCTCTAATCATGGTTTCCGCATCGCCCTCCACGATCTCAGCATCAATTTCCACTTTTTGAGGAGCAAGATCCCACAAGGTCACTTTCTTGCCGCTGAATAGGTCACGATACAATGATGTGAGCAACCCCGTGCCATAGCCGATTTCCAGTAATGAGCCGGCAGAGTCCGACACATGAGGCTCAACGAGACTCCACAACCGTTCAGCCATGGAGCGCTGCACTATCGCCGCGCTATCATAAGTGGAGGCGCTGGCGGCGAATCTTGACGCCACAAGTTTCTTGTCAATCACCTCCTGCTCCATTATCTTTGAAAAATCAGGCAAATGTCCTCCTGCTATATGTCTCACTCGTGAAAGAGCCTTCCACGAATTGACAAGATTGCCTACCGGAAATATCCGGTCATCGTCAGCGATAACGGCACGGTCCCATGCAAGCGGAGAAACCTTGACGGTTTCATCACGGCTCATGTCGTAGATGGCTTGAAGCTCGCTTTTCAATTCGGCAATCTCACGGTGTGGCGCTCTTTCGGCAAACCGCTTATACTCATGCGCGTCAAAACACATGCGTCGGTAGAACTTGGCAAGATTCCGCTCGTCAAGCCCGTTAAGAGTGCCGTGGAATATCGCTTCAGGGATGCCGAGCGCGTCATCGACAGGAGTGACCGACCCATTTATAGCCACCCGGAGCATGACCGGGAACTGCCCAAGATCGCTCATCTTCACCGACGCGACAAAAACACCAAATGACCATGCGAAAAGATATATTTCGCCATATCCTTGCAATGCCGAAAGGTCAAATCCATCTTCCCTATAATCCCACACCACCATTACATCGTAGCCGTCAAAGGCAAGGTCGGAGAACACACCACAGTCCATCCCCCAGCCGGCAAAAATAAGTATCAACTTATCATTTAATCCCTTATCACCTACAAACGCCTGTTTCATTTCAATTGATTCAAAGCTTCAATCAGTCCATCGATATCACCCGGCGACATGGAAGCGCTTACGCTGAATCTCAACCTTTCAGTCCCGGCAGGAACTGTCGGGGTGCGAATCGGGAGCGCCTTATATCCTGCGTCAAGCAATTTTGCCGAAAGCGTGACCGCAGCAGATGCGTCACCCACTATGAGCGGTTGAATGTGGGAAACTTCGGCACCGTTTTTCAGTCCATCATTCAAGCGGCGCGACAATTCAGCCACATGCTCCCTTTCATAGTCCATCCCAATAAGGTTGGTGACCATGAAACGGGTCCATGCCGCAGTCATCGGCGACAATGCTGTTGAAAAGATGAAACTGCGCGCCCTGTTAATCAGAAATCGCTTTATCTCATCGGATACCGCTGTAAACGCGCCCTCCGAGGCTGCCGCCTTTCCAAAGGTCCCCACGATAATATCCACCTCGGGGTAGCGCCGCGCATATCCAAGCCCCATCTCGCCACAAACGCCGAAGGCATGAGCCTCGTCGATATACAGCATCACATTGGGGTAACGGTGTTTTAGCTCGACAAGGCGCTCGNNGTCAGCGCGATCGCNATCCATGCTGAAGACTGATTCTGTCACCACCAGCACACGCTCATAATCTTTAGCCGATTTTTCAAGAATCCGCTCAAGATGGGAATAGTCATTGTGACGGAATCTCACAAACGGAGCCCTTGACAGAATCATCCCGTCAATTATGCTCGCATGGCTCAGTTTGTCGGCAACTATCAGAGCTCCTTCAGCCGCAAGAGATGAGATTATACCCGTATTGGCATGATATCCGCTATTGAATAGCAACACGTTCCTCCCGTAAAGTTCGGCAAGCAACTCTTCAAGTTTAAGGTGTCCACGCTGGCAGGAGGCAAGCAATCTTGACGCAGACGACGACATGGGTAGATTCCTGGTTGCCGGAGTGTCAAAAAACTCACGTCGCAGATCCTCTCTCAACGCAAGCCCCATATAATCGTTGGTTGAAAAATCGACCCATGCGCCATCACTGCTATCGAGCGGAATGGAACGATAGTTTCCCGATTTTTCAAGATTTTCCAATATTTCAGTATAACGAGCCATACCTACGGAAACATCAAGGCAAAATATCTATCATAGTGCGACACAGGAAGCGGAGCTGCTCGTCGCTAATCACGTAAGGGGGCATTATATAAACATTTCTGCCGAAAGGACGAATCCAAACGCCCGCTTCAACACACCGCTTCTGAAACTCGCCGACGTCCACCGGCTGCTCCATTTCGATCACCCCTATGCTTCCAAGCACCCTGACATCGCGGACACCGTCACGGTTCTTGACCGCCGCCAGCTCTTCATTCATTATCGACTCTATCCTTGCGACACGAGCCGACATATCGGACCGGCGAAGGATTTTGAGCGAAGCTATCGCAACCGCACACGCCAGCGGATTAGCCATGAACGTAGGACCGTGCATCAACACTCCCGCCTCGCCGCGTGAAATCGTGTCGGCGACTTCACGGGTGGTAAGAACAGCACTCATAGTCATGTAGCCGGCGGTAAGCCCTTTCCCGACACACATTATGTCGGGCTCCACTCCCGCCCATTCCCATGCGAAGCATTTTCCCGTGCGCCAGAATCCTGTAGCTATCTCATCAAAAATAAGATACACCCCATAGCGGTCACACAATTTACGCGCTTCAACCAGATATTGAGGATGATAAAAGCGCATTCCTCCCGCGCCCTGCACAACAGGTTCGAGAATTAGAGCCGCAATATCGTCATGATGCTCCTCAAGCATCTCGGCAAGCGGCTCCATCGCTTCCTCATTCCACTCGTCATAGAATCCTATCCTCGGAGCCTCGACAAAATATCTCACCGGCAACGAAGGACCGAAAGCGCCGTGCATCCCCGTCACGGGGTCACATACGCTCATGGCATTCCACGTGTCGCCGTGATAACCGCTGCGAATGGTGACAAAGTTTGACTTACGGTGATCTCCGGTTCTTGACACGGCAGCCTGAACAGCCATTTTCATCGCCACCTCAACAGCCACCGACCCTGAATCGGCATAGAAAATATTGTGCATCGAGGGAGGAGCCATTTCAAGAAGAAGTTTTCCAAGCTCGATAGCCGGCTCATGTGTGAAGCCGCCAAACATCACGTGGGACACTGCGTCAATCTGAGCTTTCGCAGCCTCGTTTATCTCCTCATTGTTATATCCGTGAATCACGCACCACCACGACGACATTCCGTCGATAAGTTGCGTGCCGTCATCAAGAGTTATCAAAACACCCTTGGCTGACTTCACTTTATAGGTGGGGAGAGGATTGATAGTGGAGGTATAAGGGTGCCACAAGTGCTCCCTGTCCCACGAATCATGCAATGAAACTTGATCTTTCTTCATTCAAAAATCTGCTCTATGAGATGGCTTAATCGCCTAAACTTTCTGCAAAATTAGCATATATTTCAATATATGTCCAATATATGAAGATCCATCATCAATGATTTTTTAACATTTTAACCTAAAACCCTCTGACAATCTAAATTTAATTTTTACCTTTGTGAAAAACCAAATCTGTAATTAAACCCATAAAAAACGACCAGAAANGAAACCATACGNNGTAGGAATNGACATCGGTGGCACCAATACCGTTTTCGGAATAGTTGACGCCCGTGGAAATGTGATAGGCAGCTCGGCTATAAAAACCGGCAAATACACCGATGTAAAGGATTACATCGCAGAACTGTCAAAAGCGTTGAAGGCTCTAATTGAAGCTCACAACGCCCAGGATAAGATAGCCGGCATAGGTGTTGGAGCACCTAATGCCAATTACTTCACAGGAATTATCGAAAATCCCGCCAACCTGCCTTGGGAAGGCAACATCCCTTTCGCTCATCTTCTTCATGAAGCGATGGGAATTCCCGTGGCGATAACTAATGACGCCAACGCTGCGGCTATCGGCGAAATGACCTACGGCGCAGCCCGAGGCATGAAGGACTTCATCATGATCACTCTCGGCACCGGAGTGGGCAGCGGCATCGTTGTCAACGGTCAGCTCGTATATGGACATGACGGATTTGCAGGAGAACTCGGACACGTAATCGTGAAACCGTCCAACGGACGCATGTGCGGCTGCGGAAGGACCGGCTGTCTCGAAACCTACTGTTCAGCAACAGGAGTCGCTCGCACGGCACGCGAATTTCTTGAAACCCGCACTGACGCATCTAAACTTCGCGAACTCCCCATCGAGGAGATCACATCAAAAGATGTTTATGACGCAGCAATGGCTGGCGACAAACTCGCAAAAGAGATTTTCCAATACACCGGCGAAATCATGGGTGCCGCTTTTGCCAATTTCGTGTGCTTCTCCAGCCCCGAGGCTATCATTCTATTCGGAGGATTGTCCCGTTCAGGCGACCTGCTCATGAAACCGATAAAAGAATCGATGGAGCGCAACATGTTCAGCGCCTACAAAGGCAAAACTAAACTTGTGCTTTCGGAACTTAAAGAAAGCGACGCCGCTGTGCTTGGAGCAAGCGCTCTCGGATGGGAAGCGCGTCAAACCCCGGCGCCATCCTCAGCCCAACCTGTCGCATAACCACGCAAATTACATCCCCTCATAGCAGCGCTTGCCTTCAGCTTGCGCTGCTTTTTTTATAATATGTCTTGCGACACTGCGTCAGCTTAGTTTGGTTACAGCGAGAGTCAGAATCGATATCCGTGCGTCGGGAACGGCTGCATGAATGGCGTTGCAGCATGTAAGCAAGGTTGACCCCGTGGTCAACACATCGTCCACAATCAGGATGTGCTTGCCCATTAACTCCTCTGGGTTTTTCGCTTTATAATCGCCCTGAGAATTCAGCCACCTTGAAAACACCCCTTTCCGGGTTTGAGTCTTGCGATAACGCACAGCCCTCAAGTTTTTGCCTATACTTATTCCGGACATCTCGCTGATCCCTTTTACAATATAATCCGTCTGATTATATCCTCTCATCATCAGTTTCAGCGGATGCAAAGGCACACCGACAATAACGTCAATGCCGTCAAAAAATCCCTCTCGCTGCAATTCACGGGCATACTTCCGCGCCAGCGATCTCAACAGCTCTGGATGCCCATTGTACTTTCCACGGTGAATCATCGCCGCATAAGGGCTGCTCCTGTAGTAGAAAAACCAACTCGCGCCGCGTTCTATCGGCACCGGTGCGGCAAGGCGCTCATGCACTACATTGAACGAAGAGCGATGGGCATGGGTGCGCGGCAGCTCGTAGGAGCAGTGCAGACACATGACCTCCTCGCCCGGAGCGAGTTTTCTTCCGCATATCTCGCATAGATTCGGATAGATCAGATTCAAGACACTGTTAAAAACCCTCTTCATCGTCATCGCCTATCCTCCCAATGGCATCCTTGACATATTTCCATTCAAACCCGCGCCCCAACGCAAACCGAGCCACTCGCGCCATGTCCTCACGAGAAAGCGGCAGCTCCATCCCGTCAGCCTTGCGCTTCACCACCGCCGACACCGCCCTTCGATATTCATCTTCATCAATGAGATCAAGGGCTTCATCAGTAAAATCACGGGGAATGCGCTTCAGGGCAAGCGCCTGAAAAATCTTGACACGCCCCCAGCGGCTGAACACGAACTTGGACCTGACAAACGCCTCGGCATAACGCCGCTCATCAATAAACCGCCTCTCTTCGAGACGGCTCAATATTTTTTCGGCATCCGACGCTCCGATTCNCCACTGACGCAATTTTTCNGCAATCTCCGANCGGCANCGCTCGCTGCGCGCGCAAAGATCTTCAGCCTTCGCCAATGCTTCTTTCGCTGTGATCTGCCGCTTAATCATACAACGGNGATTTAGCAATTACAAAACGCTGCCGACCCGTCATATCGGCGATCGAATGCACATCGTCCAGTCCTGTCGACCGCAGCATGTCGCACAACGATGTCACCTCGCGAGGATTAATTTCAAGATACAGTTTGCCACCGGGCAAAAGCGCCTTTACCGCATACTCGCCTATCGGCTTATAAAATTTTAGAGGATCGTCATCAGGAACGAAAAGGGCTATGTGGGGCTCATGCTCCAGGACATTAGGCTCCATCGCCGCCGCCTCCCCTGCCAACACGTAGGGAGGATTGCTCACGATTATGTTGTAGGAGGGTTCNCGTGGAGGGGTCATAGTCAACACGTCTTCACGCCTGAGAGCTACATTCACTTTCAGTGCCTCGGCATTCCGCCGTGCCACCTCTATGGCTCCGGGAGAAATATCCACGCCCTCGACAGTGGAAAATTTCAACCCTCGGGCAAGCGCCATCGCAATACATCCCGAGCCGGTACACANATCGAGCGCGCGCANATCAGAGCGATCGCCCCACTCCTTCAAAATCAGATCGACAAGCTCTTCGGTCTCAGGTCGCGGGATAAGCACCTCGGGCGAAACTATTATGTCCAGCCCGCAAAAACGAGTTTTGCCGAATATGTATTGCAACGGCTCGTCGGCAAGGAGCCTGTCCACAACTTCATCGATTCTATGTCGGGTAAAATCAGAAATTGTAGTATCTTTGCGTAGAACTATATCGACCGGCGTATACCCTCTCAACTCGGCATAAATCGCTCTTGCAAGCGACAGAGCCTCGTCAGCGGGAAAATGCCCGGACAGAGCCTGCCTTGTGGCGGCAAATGATTCTTGAAGTGTCATGTCAGCCATAGGAAACAAAATTAACAAATAATCTCTACATTAGGAAAAATGGAGGCAGAAAACGACATCATGTATATGAGGCGCGCCATCGAGCTGGCTCGCCACGGACTTGGCAACACGTCGCCCAACCCGATGGTTGGAGCCGTTATCGTGAACAACGGCTTAATTATCGGAGAAGGATACCACCGCCGGTGCGGAGAAGCCCATGCCGAGGTAAACGCCATCGCCTCGGTCAAGGACCGCGCCGCTCTCGCCGACTCCACCATCTACGTCACCCTTGAACCATGCTCCCACTACGGCAAGACCCCTCCATGCTCCAAGCTCATCATCGAAACCGGAATACCCCGCGTGGTGGTGGGCTCGCTGGACCCATTCGAGAAAGTGAGCGGCAGAGGGGTGAAAATGCTCAGGGAAGCCGGCATCGCAGTAACCGTCGGCATCCTCGAAGAGGAGTGCCGAGCCATCAATCCGGTATTCATGACAGCGCATTCAAAACGCCGCCCCTACATAACCCTGAAATGGGCTCAAAGCGCCGACGGCTTCATCGACCGCTCACGGAATCCCGAAGAAGAGCCGGCTAAACTGTCGACCCCGCTGACATTCACGTTGTCCCATCGGCTGCGCGCGCTGAACGACGCGATAATGGTGGGAAGCCATACGGTGATTACCGACAATCCCTCGCTCACTCCGCGCCGATGGAAAGGAAGAGCGCCGCTGCGGATTGTCGCCGACCGCTCCCACTCTATTCCAGCCGACTGCCGAGTGCTCACCGACGGCAACGAAACGCTCATCTTGGATTCTCCCAAGCAAGCGACTGTAGCCGACTACATGAACTTTCTCTACGAAAAGGGCGTCACATCGGTGCTCGTCGAGGGGGGCGCCAAACTTTTGCAGGCGTTCATCGATGAAAATCTGTGGGACGCAGCGCGAGTGGAAGTCTCTCCCCAACGGCTTTCAACCGGAGTGAAAGCCCCGTCGCTTGCCGCAATTCCTCAACGGATGTNAAAGATTCAACAGAATCAGTTGCTTTACTATAGGAATACCGGGGTTTAAGCCGTTAAAAAGACCTAAATATATGTTTTTGTCCTCAATCTCTGCGACATTAAAGAAAATGTTGCTAAATTTGCAAATTGAAAATTAATGTCAATATATTAAAATGAGGACAAAATCAGGAGGATATCTACTGGCTGCCGCAATGCTTGCAATGGGAATGACAGCTTGTAATTCCGACTCCGATGGAACGGTTGAAACGGGTTTCACATCGGACAACATCTATTCATCGACAGCAATAACCGCCTTTAATATAAAGGCAAATTCCAAGATAATAAGCAATCTTGACTCATGCTATTTCACCATCGATCTCGTGCAGAGCAAGATTTTCAACGCCGACTCGCTGCCCTACGGCACCGACATCACCAAACTCGTGCCTAACATCACCACCAACGGAAGTTCGCTCATCGAGATTACGGTCACCGGAAGCTCAGTGATGAACGACACCATTTTCTCCTATACAACCGAATCGACCGACAGCATCGACTTCTCTTCGCCTTCAAAGGTGAGCGTAAGAGTAGTTTCGGTCAACTCATTGTATAGCCAGACCTACGATCTNAAGGTGAATGTCCACCAGGTAAAAGGCGATTCGCTTGAATGGGGAGGATTGGCATGGCGCGAAATACCCCAATCGCCAACCGAGCAAAAAACAGTCGAGTATGGCGAAAACATCCTCACTCTGTTCAGCAACGCCAACGGCTACAACCTTTGGACCGCAGCAACCCCCGACGATGAAGGGACAGTAACAGCGGTGTCATTCCCCGCAACACCCGAGATATCATCGTTTGCCGCCACTGACGACGCTTTATATTGCCTTGCCGACAACGGCTCGCTGATGTCATCGACCGACGGTATCNCNTGGAGTGAAACCGGAGAAACNTGGAGCCACATTTACGGAGGATACGGCTCACGCCTCGTCGGAGTGGAAAAATCAGGCGACGACTATTATCACGTAAGTTATCCCGCAGGAGGGTCGAAAGCGAAAGTTTCTGCCGATTGCCCCGTGTCAGGAACAAGCCAGCTGCTATTAATGGAAAACATCTGGTTTGAAAGCCCCATAGCCATCACTGTCGGCGGCCGCATAAGCAACGGCAATCTCACCGGAGCCGCTTGGGGATATGACGGAAACTCTTGGGCGAAACTCAGCCAGGGACCGGTGTCGACTCAATATGAGGACATGAGCCTGTTCCCTTACTTCGCGCTTCGCTCTACCACTAAATGGTGGCGCGTCACTAAAGACTCGGCTCTTTTTGCTATGGGAGGACGCAAAAGCGACGGTACTGTTTCCGACACAGTATATGTTTCTCTCGACGGCGGCATTCATTGGGACATTGCCGGAGAGTCGCTACAGCTGCCTGATTTTATTCCCGCATTCGCAGGCGCGCAGGCAATCGTAAAGGACACCTCGCTGACATCGTCACGAAGCGCATCGCTTGCCGCATGGAACGAACTGCCTTTATATCGCAGCAATCCTTTCAGCCGCGCCGTCACCCCGGTATCATCATGGGAATGCCCCTTCATCTATCTTTATGGAGGAGTCGATGACGCAGGTTCATTATATCCCAATATTTGGCGAGGAGTCATCAATCAGTTAACTTTCAAACCGATTGAATGAAACTCAGATTAGCTCTATTAATATTCATCGCAGTGTCGTTGCTGTCAGCACCCCGTGCCGTTTGCCAGGAATCAACCTATAAGTTTGATTTCGGAGCTTCGTTGGGCATAAGCGGCTATCTCGGCGATGCCAATACAGCTAATCTGTTTGCCAATCCGGGATTCGCCGCCGGCGTCAGTTTCCGTTATCTCATCAACACCCGCTGGGCAATAAAAGGCTCGTTTATGACAGCAGGGCTTAGCGGCAATAGCGCTGACATGGAAAATGTTTTCCCCGGAGGAGAAACCTATAAATTCTCATCGACGGTCTATGACCTTGGCGGGCGAGTGGAATTTAACTTTTTCAACTACGGAATCGGAGAATCCTACCGAAAAATGAAACGCTGGAGCCCATATTTGTCTTTGGGAATAGGGATGACCGCAGCAAAATCGGACGGTACCCATGTTTATGCCAATCTCCCGATAGGCTTAGGCGTGAAATATAAACTGCAACCTCGCATAAATCTCGGGCTCGACTGGACCATGACGAAAGTCTTTGGCGACAAAGTCGACGGAGAGATACTTGACGACCTGTATCACATAAAAAGCTCATTCATCAAAAACACCGACTGGTATTCGACCATAATGGTTTCGATCAGCTATGAATTTGGCGAACGATGCAAAAACTGTTTTTACGTTGATTAACCGCATGGACAAAATGTCACTATATAACGAAATTGACCCAGCCCGCTTGCCCGAACACGTAGCCATAATAATGGATGGCAACGGACGATGGGCGAAAGCGCGTGGACTTCAACGCCATGAAGGACACGTGGAGGGAGTCACATCTGTCCGTAAAATAACCGAAGCCGCATCTCAGACAGGAATAAAATACCTCACTCTTTACACTTTCTCCACCGAAAACTGGAACCGTCCTAAAGAAGAGGTCGACGCGCTGATGAATCTTGTAGTCATCGCAATAGAGCGCGAAACAGCCGACTTGATTAAGAATAATGTGCGACTGAACATGATAGGCGATTTCAGCCGCATGCCCGCATTTGCCTACGACAGGCTGAACAAGTGCATCGCTGACACGTCTCACTGTACCGGGCTGACACTGATTCTCGCCATCAGCTATTCGTCGCGTTGGGAAATAACCGAAGCCACTCGCAAGATAGCCGAAAAAGTGGAGCAAGGAGAGCTGAAACTTCAGGAGATAACCCCCGAAACTATTTCGGAGAATCTCGCCACGGCAGCCTACCCCGATCCCGATCTGCTCATAAGGACCGGCGGCGATTTCCGCATCAGCAACTTCCTTTTATGGCAATTGGCTTATGCCGAGATTTATGTGACCCCGGTTTTCTGGCCTGATTTCAGCAAAGAAGATTTTTACCGGGCTATAATCCAGTACCAGTCGCGCGAACGGAGGTTCGGACTCACCGGTGAGCAAGTGCAAGAAAATAAATAACCGTAGAATAAAGATTTAAGACATCATATCACTTTCGATTATGCGTATAAAATTGCTAAT
>WFMA01000099.1 GCA_009177195.1 Bacteroidales bacterium
CTTTGGAACACAAGGCGCGATTTGATATTGATGACTCCCGACACATCAAACACGATGATGCGGTTGGATTTTGAGATAGCGTCACGGAAAGACCCCTTGCCGCTGTCATTAAGATTGGTTACATGGTAGATTTCGCCACCTCGTCCACCGGTGGTGTAGCGACCGAAACCCTCCGCTCCGGGGAACGCGAGCAATTGATCGGCTGCCGACGGCAGGGCGGTGACTAACGACAAACCTACTGCTAATGTTGCAATAATTTTCTTTTTCATGATAATGGTTGATACTTAATCAAGTAGTGTTAACGGACAAAATTAGCAATAAATTTTTCTACATCTATAAAAATTTTAGTTAAAACTAAATAAATATGAAGCTTTTAGCGCTCAAAACGGGCGCTAAAAGCTTCATATCTATTATATCGATAACTGAATTTCGCTTACATTGCGAAAACATTGAATCCGCCGTCGACAACAGCTACCGTGCCGGTCACGAACGACGATGCGTCGGAAATGAGGTACTGGATGGTACCGCAAAGTTCCTCAGGCTTGCCGAAACGCTTGAACGGTGTCTGGCGTATCACGTCGGCGCCGCGTTCGGTCAGCGAGCCGTCGGGATTGGTCAGGAGCGCCCTGTTCTGGTTGGTGAGGAAAAATCCCGGAGCTATTGCGTTGACGCGTATTTCGGGCGAGAATTTTGTCGCAGCCTCGTTGGCAAGGAATTCGGTGAAGTTGGTGATACCCGCTTTTGCCGCTGCATAGCCGATAACGCGTGTAAGAGGGCGGAATGCCGCCATCGAGGTGAAGTTGACTATGGCGCCCTTTCCGGCTTCAGCCATCGGTTTCATGAACACCTGGGTGGGAATGACTGTGCCCAGGAGGTTAAGATTCACCACCTTTTGGAAGTCATCGACCTTTACATCTAAGAAATTGTTGTTGGGACCGATCGTGGCGCCGGGCATATTGCCGCCGGCGGCGTTGAGAAGCGCATCGACCCTTCCATATTTTGCGAGAATCTCGCGGCAGTTCTCTTCGACGATCTCTGCGTTCATCACGTCGGTGGTGAGAAACATCGCTTCCCCGCCCTTTGCGGTGATGTCGGCTACTATTTTCTCACCCTCCTCTTTACGTCGTCCCATGACTACCACCTTGGCGCCCTGAAGCGCGAGATATTCGCTGATGCAGGTGCCGAGCACCCCGGTTCCCCCGGTGATGACTACTACCTTATCTTTTACTGAAAATAATTCGTTCATGATATTATTGTCAATTGGTTTATTTTTCTGAGTTGATCGTCGCCATGATTCCCGACACCATTCCCAGCGCGAGCATGCGGCCGTGGAATGAGTAGCCGGCGTTATATCCCATCTTCTCGTCGCCGAGCATCAAAGGCGCGTGGTCGACGCGCATCGGAACTCCGGGACGCTCCTTCTCGAAGGTGCGCACCACGTCGATGAGCCTCGGGTCGAGATGGCTCGATTCCTTAAAGTCGCCGTTGGGCATCACGTTGCAGATGCGGGCATGCACGAAATGGGTGCGCGAAGCATACTTCTTGGCGAGTTCAGGCACGTTGTTGTGGGCGCCGCCGCTGAGCGAACCGGCGCAGAAAGTGAGCCCGTTGTGGGGATTGGGAACTGCGTCGAGAAAAGCCTTTATGTCGGCGTCGCAGGTCACGATTCGCGGCAAGCCGAGAATCTGCAACGGGGGATCGTCGGGGTGAACGCACATGTTGATGTCATATTCGTCACACACCGGCATGATCGCCTCAAGGAAATATTTCATGTTCTCGCGCAGCTTATCGGCATCGATGCCCTTGTAGAGTTCAAGCAGCTCACGGAATTTTGCAACGGGGTCAAGGTCGTTTTCCGAAATGTTGCCGTTGACAAATCCCTGAGTCTTCACGATGATGTTCTCCACCAGTCGCTGTTCAGCCTCCTTGTCCATCTTGGGGCGAAGCTCCTCCACCCTCTTCAGGGTTTCAGCGTCATAGTCCTTTTCGGCGCCTTCGCGCTTGAGGATGTAGATGTCGAAATAGGCGAATTCCGCGCGGTTGAAATATAGATTGGAAGTGCCGTCGGGGTTGGGATATTCAAGATCGGTGCGCGCCCAGTCGAGCACGGGCATGAAATTGTAGCAAATGGTCTTCACTCCAGCCTTGCCGAGATTGGCGAGGCTCTCTTTATATTTTTCAATGAGTTCGTCACGGTCGGGACCGCCATATTTTATCGACTCGCTCACGGGGAGACTCTCGACTACCGACCATCTCAGCCCGTGGTCTTCAATGAAGTTTTTCATCTTCATGACTTCATCATAGCTCCACACCTCTCCGTTGGGAATGTGGTGCAGCGCTGTGACGATTCCTTCGACTCCGATTTGACGGAGCATCTCAAGCGTGATTTTGTCATTAGGACCAAACCATCTCCAAGTTTTCTCCATGATTTTTCAGTATGTTGTTTTAATACGAATTAAATTTGCTATTTTTGCAAAGATAAGAAAATTTTGAATAGATAGAGGGTTGTAATAATCCCATACTCTTTCATTATTATGCAAAAGTATACCATATACATAAGCTCGCGCTACGAATACCTCCGTGAAGAGATTACCGCCATAGCCCGAAACGGCGTTCCACCCGCAGCTGAGGTGATTTATGAAGGCAGAAACACCCTTTACCGCATGAACTTCGGAAAGGTCACCGCTGTCATAAAGGCGTTCCGTCTGCCGGGATTCATCAATTCGAGAATCTACACCAACTTCAGGAAAAGCAAGGCNATGCGCAGCTACCAAAATTCAAAGGAGATGATCAAGCTCGGTTTCCATGTGCCCGAGCCTATCGCTTATATTGAAGTCAAGCGCGGAGCGAGGCTCCGTGAAAGCTATTATATATGTGAGGAGATAAAGGGTCGAGAGCTGCGCCACTGGGAGGAGTATCCCGAGAGCGAGCCCATGCTGCCCGAACTTGCCAAGGAGATAGTGAAGCTCCATCGCGCCGGGGTATATCACAAGGATTTTTCTCCGGGCAACATTCTGTACACCGGCACTGAGTCGGCGGGCTACTCATTTTTCTTCGTCGACTTGAACCGCATGGAGTTCGGAGTGAAATCGCGCCGCAAACTCATGTCGATGTTCAAGTCCATCAACCTCAATGTCGACGCATTGGTGAAACTGGCGCGTCTTTATGCCAAGGCGGCGGGCGAAGACGAGGAGCGGGTGGTTGCTGAGGCGATCGCTGCCAATAAAAAATACATGGCTCAACGCAACCTGAAAAAAAAGCTGAAAAAAAGCTTTAAGAATCGAGAGTCGTGAATGGAGAATTCTTGCTGTGTAAGCGGCAAGCTGATGAGTGAGTTGAGCCGCGCTTGCGGCGGCTCAACTCTCAATTCTCCACTCTCCATTCACGATTCAGCCTTGTGACTATCTTGATAAAAATTTTTATACCATTTGGCGAATTGGCGAAGACCGTTGCGGAGTGGTGTGGATGGCTTGAAGTTAAAATCGAGTTCAAACGGGATTGTATCAGCGTAAGTTACTGGAACATCGCCAGGCTGCATGGCAATAAGTTCTTTGCATGATTCAAAGTCATGATCTTTAGGTAGTACGTTGGCTGCGACAAGTTCCTCTTGAAGTATTTGAACAAAGTCAAGCAGATTTTCAGGATTGCTATTGCCTATATTGTAGACCTTGTAAGGTGGTATTGGAAGACCATCTTCGCCAGTCTGTCGTTTAGGTGCTTTTGACATTACTCTTACTATTGCCTCCACTATATCATCTATATAGGTGAAATCCCGTTGGCAATTGCCATAGTTAAANANNCGTATCTNTTCACCATTGACAAGTTTGTCAGTGAAATTGAAGTAAGCCATATCTGGTCGTCCGGCAGGACCATAAACTGTAAAGAATCTCAAACCTGTCGACGGAATATTATACAATTTTGAGTAGGCGTGAGCCATCAGTTCATTGCTCTTTTTTGTTGCAGCGTAAAGACTTATGGGATTGTCAACTTTGTCATCAGTGCTATAAGGAATCTTTTGACTGCATCCGTAGANACTCGATGATGATGCATAGACAAGATGTCGCACTCCATGTTGATTGTTGTCATAGCTGTGTCGACATGCTTCAAGAATGTTATAAAATCCGATGATATTGCTTTCTATATATGCGTCAGGATTGGCGATGCTGTAGCGCACTCCTGCCTGAGCTGCAAGATTGACAACAATTTCAGGCATATATTCTGCAAAAACTCTATTGATAATATCCTTGTCTGCTATATTTCCTTTTATGAATATAAATCGCTTGCCAAATCTTTCAAGTTGTTTTAGGCGCCACTTTTTTATATTGACATCGTAATAATCGTTTAAGTTATCAATACCGATTATAATGGCATCCGGCTGTTCCATTAAAATGCGTTCGCACAGATTGCTGCCGATAAATCCGGCAGCTCCGGTAATAATAATATTCATGAACCTGTTGGTTGAATTAAAAGTTATTATTGTAAACAAATAAACAGCTTTACATTTCGCTGGCATTATGCGATTTAAAAGTAGCAATGCTTTCAAATGCCAGCNTTGATGTGTGTATACTGTCATTGTAANATTCGGTANAATNCATGACATATACAAAAAATTGTTGAAANTTGNTTCAGATTAGGTTGATTAATTTTTAATGGTTTTTGNTTAATAATTGGNTGTNTGAGATAATATTGTTATTTTTGTTTTCTTATTATTACTTTGCAATGAAATTAATTAGGACGGCGGCTAAAAATATCCTAAAGTTATTTGCTCCGGTTATTACAAATGACCGGTGGTTTGTGACTACGATGTATCGTCTTCGCACCGGGCGATCTATAGATATAGACCATCCACAAACATACAATGAGAAGCTTCAATGGATGAAGCTATATAATCGAGTGCCTGGTCAGAATATGCGGGTGGACAAACTATCGGTTAAAGATATTGTAGCTAAAGAGATTGGTCAGAAATATATTATCCCTACATTGGGTGTTTGGAACAACCCGGAGGATATAAATTTTGACTTGCTCCCTGAGCGTTTCGTTCTTAAGGTAAATCATGGTTGGGGCGGAAAATGCGTGTTCGTTNGNCGCGATGAAGCNNCATCTTTTGACCGTCAAAATGCCATAAAGAAATTGAAACATTGGCTACATAAGGATAATTACACCAAGTTGCGCGAATGGCCATATAAAGGAATCAAGCCTGTTGTGATGGTAGAGGAGTACATAGGCACTGATGAGAATCCGGTTCCTGCTGACTATAAATTCTTTTGTTTTAGCGGGCGGGCACATTTTGTGATGGTGTGCAAGGGACGGGACTTAGGTAATAAAAAACCGTCTTACTATTATTTTGATCGTGAATGGCGTTTCCATCCGTTCAATAAAGTAGACAAGGATCTTCCTGCCAATTTCACGCTTCCCCGACCTAAGAATATAGATGAAATGTTTCGTATAGCCGACTGTCTTTCTCGGAATGAAGTACATGTGCGTGTCGACTTATATAATGTAGATGGACGCATATANTTTGNTGAAATCACTTATTTTAATTCATNANGTTACGATAATGATATNACGCCTGAATACGATTGTTATTTCGGTTCATTAATAAAACTTCCTGAACCATCGCGGTCTCTTAAGTAGCCCGAGTAGCATAGATTGATTATGAAGGTACTGATTGTTAATACTTCCGATCGCACCGGTGGCGCCGCCATTGCGGCATTCCGTCTTTTCAGAGCTTTGCGAAATAATGGCGTGGATGCGAGAATGCTTGTTCGTGACAAGTCGTCAAATGATCCTTTCGTCACTCAGATTCCGGGCGGGCTCAGTTTGAAGTGGCAATTTCTTCGCGAGCGTTTCGTGATATGGCTTAAAAATCGGTTCAGTACAAAAAATCTCTTTGGAGTTGATATAGCCAATGCCGGAACTGACATAACTCACCTGAAGGAGTTTCAGGAAGCCGACGTGATTCACCTTCATTGGGTGAATCAGGGGCTGCTGTCGTTGAATAATATCCGCGACATCATCGACTCGGGGAAAGCGGTCGTGTGGACCATGCACGATATGTGGCCTTTCACGGGAATATGCCATTATTCGGGCGATTGCCTGATGTATGCCAACTATTGCCATAAATGCCCTCAGTTGAAACATCCCGGGAAAAAGGACCTTTCCTACCAGGTGTTCCAGAAAAAGTATGGAGTGCAATTCTCCGGACATAAGGTGTATTACGTGGCATGTAGCCGATGGTTGGAGCAGCAGGCGCGAAAAAGCTCGATATTGGCGGGAATGGACTTGACCAACATTCCCAACGCTATTGACACCTCGGTGTTTCATCCCATGAACCGGCGTGAAATGCGCGCTAAGCTCGGATTGCCTCAGGACAAGAAACTACTGCTTTTTGGATCGATGAAAGTGAGCGACAAGCGCAAAGGTGTCGATTATCTCGCATCGGCGTGTCAGCAGATATGGAAGCAGTTCCCGACGGTGGGAAAGAATCTTGCCGTGGTGGTGTTCGGGAAAAAGGATGAGCGTCTCGCTCAAATCTTCCCGCTCCCTATTTATGAGATGAACTATATAAACGACGAGACGAAGCTCGCCGAAGTCTATAATGCCGTCGACCTTTTCGTTACGCCATCGTTGCAGGACAACCTGCCCAACACGATTGTCGAGGCGATGGCGTGTGGCATCCCATGCGTAGGGTTCAACGTGGGGGGAATACCTCAGATGATAGAACACCGCCACAATGGATATATAGCCGGATATAAGTCGGCGTTTGACCTCGCCAACGGAATCTTGTGGGGAATCACTACGCTTGACTATGACCGCGTGTCGCAGAATGCGCGCCTTTATGCTGTTGAGACCTACTCGGAGAGTGTTGCCGCCTCACGCTATGTGCATGTCTACGAGCAGGCATTGAAAAACGCTTCCGGCAGCGAGGGGGAGCAAGTTGGAAAAGAGGCGGGATTATCGTTTTAACAAGCCTTTCCACCAGGGATAGCCGGTGGCACGGCGCATTTTCAGCCGTCGCAAAAGATTCAGCGGTTTACGCCGACGCAGCTCTTTGTGTCCGCGGGCTATGAAATCGTCGATTGCGTCGAGCGCCCGTGACGAGGCTTTTCCGTCGAGATGCCCTTCATGAAACCGGGTGTACTCATTTATTGCCGCCATCAGCTCCTTGGGGCGGGTAAGCGCCGTTTCAATAGCTTTTTCAACACTCTGGGGCGACGACACGTCGATAAGATGAGGTCCCGGATTAGTNTTGCGGTAGGTGACNACNGGACGGTTCATGAGCATGAACTCGGTTATTATCGACGAGCTGTCACACAGCATCACGTCGGCTCGCGCTATGAAGTCGGGATTGTTGTCGCCGTCATAGTATTCGGCGTTCTCGTTTTCCTCGGCAAGCTGCTTGTAGCGGTTTTTAATCGATTTGTCGAGCTTGGGATGGAATGTGAAAAGCCAGTTCCATCGTCGTGATTTCACAAGGTTCTCGATTGTTTCGAAGAGAGCCTCGGTCGAGGTGATTCCCTGAGTGAATGTCGAGGTATAGACCACTGTGGGGCGATCGTTGGAGGGCAGCTTCTGTTTGTCGGCGGCAGCATAGGTGTCGGCTTTTGTCCAACCGGTCTCATATACCTTGAAAAAACCGAGCTTGGCGGCGTTGCGTTCGAATACCGATGTACTCGACGGACCCTGCGTGCAGTATATGTCAAACCATCCCCTTATCGAATAATGGCTGCCTGGATGATTGGGGCGCTTGATGATAGGGTAGCCGTGAAACAGTTCCACCTTAACGCCGGGAAGATAGTCGGGGAGATAGTTGGCTGCGGTTAGAGAGGCTATTGGATTATATTCAATAGCTTCCTTTATGGATGAGAGCTTTTTCTCATCAGGGAGAAGGAGGTCGGGACCGTCGCCTATATACCATGCCGCTTCATCGCCGCGGCGGCGTATCTCCTCCTGGACGGGACGCAGGATTGGATAGCAATAGGTGAGCGGTGCAAAGAGCAGATAGCGCTTCATCGACGGGGACGGTTATTTTGTTGTGCCGATAACGGTTGTTGGAACTATTGTGATGTCGCGCTTTCTGAGGCGAGCCTCAAGATAGGATTGGAAACGCTCGCTCTGCTGGCGGCTCATGGCGCGGCTATACTTCACGAGGGCTATGTTGAGGGTGTCGAGCTCGTTAGTGCTGATATTGCTCACGATACCCCTTGTCACGGCTATGTCCTGCACTTCGGGGAACAGCACTTTTATTTCGGGCGCTATGATGGCGCTTGCCGAGTCGTTAAGCGCCATTTCGGAGCAGGCGGTCTTTAGCGAGTCGATCATCGTTTGCTGCCGGGCGATAGTAGCCTGTGTCACCTGATACATGTCGCGGAGCATTCCCGAAGTGACCTGCGCCACGTCGACATTTCCCGACGAGGCGTCGCCCTGGATGATGCGCAGGCGAGTTCCTCCAAGGTGATAGTCGGGGAGCTTGTCGGTCATGGCTATCATGAGCGAGTCCTTGGGCAGAACTTTTCCCACGAGCGAAACGGTTAGCGTCTTCATCTTGCGGGTGAAGACGGCTTTATAGTTGAGCACCTGGGTGCCGTCGAAATTGAATTCATCGTCGACGAAGCGTCCGCAATTGGCTTTGAAATTATTCTCCTGAAGCATGTTGAAAGTAAGGTATGCGGCGGGGAGCATCGTCAGGACGGCGATCGTGGTGATGAGGTTTCTCACTCGGCGCGCTCTTGCGGGATTGGAGAAGGAGTGGGGAGCGTAGTGCATCAGCTTCACGCCAAGGGTGGTGGCGCAGGCAATGAAAACCGAGTTGATGAAGAAGAGGTAGAGGGCTCCGAAAAAGTAGTTCATCTGCCAGGTGGCGAGTCCGTAGCCCACGGTACACAACGGAGGCATGAGCGCCGTTGCGATGGCAACGCCTGGAATCACGTTGCCCTTCACCTTGCTGCCGATGGCGAGAATGCCGGCGGCTCCGCCGAAGAAGCCGATAAACACGTCGTAGATGGTGGGGGAGGTGCGCGCCAGCAACTCGCTGTGGGCCTCGTTGACGGGCGAGATGAGGAAGTAGATGCAGGAGGTGGCGACGCTGAAGATCGTTGCCATCATCAGGTTGCGGAAAGCGCGCTTGAGGAGCTCGAAATCATGCACTCCGATGGCAAGTCCCATGCCGATGATAGGTCCCATCAACGGTGAAATCAACATGGCGCCGATAATGACCGCCGTTGAGTTGGTGTTGAGTCCGAGCGACGCGATGAAGATTGCGACAATCAGGATGATGATGTTGATGCCTCGGAATGACACCCCTTCGCGTATCGCTGTTTCTGCGTCGTCTTGCGGAATGAGGTAGCCTGAAAGATCGAAGTAGCTGATGAGTTTACCCTTGAAATCGCTCATTCGCTGGGAAAGCTGTTGTTGTTTTATCGGATCCATCGGGTGGTAGAGATTATTAGGTGGTGATGATTATTACAAAATTACAGAAAATTTCATTATGGAGCCTCTGTTGCGAGAAGTTTTTGCCGCCGACGTTCAACTTCTTCGCGGGATGAACTGGCGCAGGGTGATGTGTTCGACGCGGCACACTACCGCAAGGTAGATTCCCAGCAGAATGGCTCGGAAGATGAAATTGAACCATTCCCAAGGAGTGTTTGCCGCGATGGCGACGCCATAGAGCACGGCGGCTAATGCGAAATACAACAGGAGACGGCGCACGTGATAGTCGATGGGATATTTGAAACGCCCCACAAAATAGCTTGCCGCCATCATCGTGAAGTAGCAGGCGAGGGCAGCGACGGCGCAACCCATATAGCCCATCAGGGGAACTAAAACCACGTTCAGCGCCACGGTGATGACAAGTCCTAACAGCGAGAACCACATGCCCCACACTGTTTTGTCAGTGAGTTTGTACCATAGCGACAGGTTGAAGAATATTCCGAAAAACAGCTCGGCGAGCATGATTATCGGAACCACTTTCAGCCCCGAGAAATAGTGGGAGGAGATGAAGTGCTTCAGAATGTCGAGATAGAACATCACCCCGAGGAAGATGAGCAGCGCGAAGATGACGAAATATTTCATAGCGTCGCTGTAGGCTTGCAGCTTGTTGTCGCCGCGCTCCTTGTTCTGGGCGAAAATGAAAGGCTCGTAGGCGAAGCGGAACGCCTGGATGAACATCACCATCACGATTGCGATCTTGTAGTTGGCTCCATATATTCCGAGGTCCTCCATCGCCTGCGCGTGGTCAGGCACAAGCAAGGGATAGAGAATGGTGTAGATGGTCTGGTTCATGATGCCGGCTATGCCGAGAATGAGCAGGGGGAAGGAGTAGTTGAGCATCTCTTTCAGAAGCCCTGCGTTGAATTGCAGCGGAACATGGACCACAAACGGCAGGAGGGTGAGCAGCGTCACCCCCGAGGAGATGAGGTTGGCGAGAAATATGTAGCCGATGCCGAAGTCGGGGGCGTAGAACCATGAGATGGTGTGGGGCGCCGTCTTCCATAGCCAGGGGCACAGGAGGATGAAAAACAGGTTGAGCCCTATGTTGAGCCCTATGTTGATCAGCTTGAGAGCGGCAAACTTGAACGGCATTTTCTTGTAGCGCAGATAGGCGAAGGGGATAGCCGTATAAGCGTCGATGGCGACGGCGAGCGCCATCATCCACACGTAGGATTCGTGTCCGCGGCACTGCATCGCGTCGGAAAC
>WFMA01000131.1 GCA_009177195.1 Bacteroidales bacterium
GGGAACCTGAGCCATCGAGAAGCCGTCGGCGGCGCTGTAGGCAGGCATTGAAATGCGGATGTCGCTTGGGAGGAAGATGGCGATGCAGATGAGGATGATTGCAGTCGCTGAAACGGCGATGAGCTGAACGCGGCTTGACACTTTACCCGAGATGACGCTCGAAATGAGACGGCCACACAGCATGAGCAGCCAGTAGATGGCGGCTACACCGCCCGCAACGGCAGCGGCATTTTCGGTGATGCCCGACGCGGAGCTGTCGCTAAGATAGAAGATGAGCACGCCGGGGATACCGATTTCGATACCGACATAGAGGAAGATGCCGATAACACCGAGCAGAGTGTGGCGGAAGTTCCAGGCGCTGTGGGTGTATTTCACTTTGGCTGTTTTTGCGGCGGTGTTGAGGTGGGGTTCGGGAATCTTCACGGCGCTGATAACGATCAATGCGAANACGAACACGCCCATNGCGATGTAGAGCAGGGGAGCGACGTCGCCNATCGAGGTGTTGTCGGTGACTTGTCCGATGAGCATACCNNCGAAGNGCGGNGTAAGTGTTGCCGCAAGTGAGTTGAACNAACCNCCGGTCTGCACGAGCTGGTTNCCGGTGTTACCGCCTCCGCCAAGCAGGTTGAGCATGGGGTTTACGACGNTATTGAGCANACAAACGNAGAAACNGCAGATGAAAGCTCCGAGAAGATAGATGATGAAGTTGAGGGTTACAATCTGTCCGCTGACCGAGAACACGCCTGTTTCGGTGCCGACTGAGCCTGAGATCCATTGCAGGGCAAGACCGACCAATCCCACAACCATGGCGTATAAAGCTGTTTTTTTGTATCCGATTTTAACAAGCAGATTGCCGGCGGGAATTCCCATGAAGAGATAGGCGAGGAAGTTCATCATGTTGCCGAGCATGCCTGACCACTCGTAGTTGTTTTTCCAGATAGTTCCGAGAGGCGCCGCCAAGTTTGTGACGAAAGAGATCATCGCAAACAGGAAGAACATAGCGATAATAGCTATTATGCGTCCGTTGTTGGATTGTTTTGCTGTTTCCATGTCAAGAGTTGATTACAAGATGTGTTAGTTAGAAATTGTATAATTGGTTATTAATTTGGTAAAATTAATGAATTTTTTCCGGAATGGCGGTATTTTATGTTGCATAACATTAAATTTCCCCGCCGTCAATATTCACTGTCAATATTCCCGCTCCCCGAAGATGGTCGTGCCTATCCTGACCATGTTGCTCCCGGCATCGATAGCGAGCCCGTAGTCGTGGCTCATTCCCATGCTGACGGTGTCGAGCGAGGATAGCGATGATAGCCGCTTGAGATCGTCGAAAGCGAGGGCGATGCGNCGGAAATCGTCCTTGATTCTGACCTCGTCGTCGACATTGCTCGCCATCCCCATCACGCCGCGTATTCTTGTGTTGCGGAGCGATTGGAGGGTGTCGCCGGCGGCAAGCTCGTTGAGCTCTTCGGGCGAGAAGCCGAATTTGGTTTCTTCCTTCGCCACATGGACCTGAAGCAGCACGTCGACGGTGCGGTTTATGCGCTGTGCCTCGGCGTCGACGAGTTTGAGCAGGCGCTCCGAGTCAATGCTGTGGATGAGTGTCACGTGGGGCAGGATAGTTCTCACCTTGTTGGTCTGCAGATGCCCTATGAAATGCCAGTGGATGTCGGCGGGGAGCTCCTGAGCCTTAGCGACAAGCTCGTTGGCGCGGCTTTCGCCAAACACCCTTTGCCCGCTGTCGTAGGCTTCCCTGAGCGCTTCGACGGGATGGAATTTTGAAACAGCGACAAGCGTCACTCCTTCGGGGAGCGACGCTTTGATGTCGTGGATGCGCTTGCCTATGGTGGAGGTCATGGCGAAATTTATTCGTTGGACGATGCTGCTGTTGCGAGTTTAGCCTTGAACACGTCCATGATGGCGGTTTCGGCGATTGACGCTACTTCAAAGTCAGCCATTGTGCCTTTCATGCCCTCCATGAAGTTGTCGAGCGCCTCGCGGAAATTGTTGGCGGCTACCAGAATGTGGGTGGTGGTCTTTTTCTCTACGGCTGTTTTTTCGTCGAGGGTGATGAAATTGACTTTCACGTGATACCATTTGTCGGCAGCGTCATCCCAGAAAATCTCGGTGATGTTGGTGCGCTTTACCGCCGAGATGGCGAAATCGCCAGAAATGAACGGGGTGAGTTCTTCGATAGTGCGCGCCTCGGCTTCGGTGAAGCTCAACGCGTCGACCATATAGGGTTCGTTTACTTTCTTCTGGGTCCCGTTTTCCATCATTTTGTCATAACGGACTTTTGTTTCAAACCAGTTGCTCATATTTATACGTGATTATCTTTATTGATTGGAATGTTGTTTGGATTGCTTGTTGAGGTAGAGATAGGTGTGGACGCAGCCCACGAATATCGCTCCACCGGCTATGTTGCCGAGAGTAGCCGGGATTAGATTGCGCCATGCCATGTCGATAGTGGAAATGTCGGCGCCTTCGAGAATGCCGCAGGGGATGAAGAACATGTTGGCGATGGAGTGCTCGTAGCCCAGAGCGACGAAAGCCATCACGGGGAACCAGCAGCCAAACATCTTCGCGCCGCTGCTCTTTGCCGACATGGCGAGCCATATCGCCAGACACACGCACCAGTTGGCTCCGATTCCTTTCAGGAACACTACTCCCCAGGGCATCGACACCTTGGCGGCAGCGATGTTGATGATGGCGGTATGGTAAGGCTCGGGTGTTGTTATTCCCGCAAGATAGACCATGAAATACACGAAAAGCAGAGCGCCGAGGAAGTTGCCGATCCACACGAGGGTCCAGTTGACCAGCACGTCGGCAATCGAGCAGCGGCGTGTGAGCAGCGGCGGCATCAGCAAGGCGTTGTTTCCGGTGAACAGCTCGGCACCGAGCACCACAACGAGAATAAGCCCTATCGGGAAGGCTGCGCCGCTAAGCAGTTTCTGCAGTCCGGGATTGCCGGCGGTTATTTCAGGGAATCCGTAGCCCAGAATGAGCGACAGTGTACCCCCGAAAGCAATGTAGATGCCGGCAAGGATTGTGAGCAGCACAAAGCGGTTGAAGCTGCCTGATTTCAGCTTGAGCTTGTTGGTTCCGGCGGCTAAAGCGCTCTCAATGACTTCGGTCGGAGTCTTTGTTGCCATAGAAAGGGTGGATTATTTCAGCGATTCAAGGATGCGTTTAAGCACGACCTGTGCCGATATTTCGCGGTTGGCGGCTTCGGGAATTACGAGCGAGCGGGGTCCCTCGATCACGTCGTCGCTCACAATCATGTTGCGTCTCACCGGCAGGCAGTGCATGAAATAGGCGTTGTTGGTGAGAGCCATTTTCTCGGCTGTGACTGTCCAGGAGCGGTCGGTGGAGATGACCTTTCCGTAATTGGGGTCGGCGAAGGCGCTCCAGTTTTTCGCATAGACGAAGTCGGCTCCTTCGAGCGCCTTGTCCTGATCATATTCAACGCGCGCGTTGCCCACAAATTCGGGAGCCAGTTCATAGCCGCGGGGGTGGGTGATGACGAAATCGTAGCCGGCGGCGTTCATCCACTCGGCGAAAGAGNTGGGAACGNCTNGCGGCAGCGNCTTGGGNTGGGGCNCNCATGTCATCACGACTTTGGGGCGCTCTACGGTCTTGTGCTNCTCGATGGTGATGNNGTCGGCGAAGGATTGGAGCGGGTGGCGTGTCGCCGCTTCCATTGAGAACACGGGACGTCCTGAATAGCGGATGAACTGATTTATGATTTTTTCCTCGTAGTCGTCGGTCTTTGACTGGAACTGGGCGAACGATCTCACTCCGATGATGTCGCAATAGCAGCCCATCACCGGGATAGCTTCAAGAAGGTGCTCGGGCTTGTCGCCGTCCATTATCACCCCGCGCTCGGTTTCGAGTTTCCATGCCCCCTGGTTCACGTCGAGCACCATCACGTTCATCCCCAGGTTCATTGCAGCCTTCTGGGTGCTGAGACGGGTGCGCAGCGATGAGTTGAAGAAGATCATCAGCAGCGTTTTGTTCTCTCCGAGATGTTTATACCCGAATTTGTTGGCTTTGACTTCCAAAGCCTCTTTCACGGCGGCATTGAGGTCGCCGATATCCTTTACGTTAGTGAAATTTTTCATCGTGATTTCAAAATATTGTGCAAGTTACTTAATAATTTCGAGATACGCATAATTTTTTGTGGGACTATTGTGGGAGTAATGCTGACAAAAATTGCTAATTTTGTTTTGTCAAACTGATTCTCAGAATATATCGCGATGGTAAAATCTATTGGGCGTAAGGCTATTTCGGGCACTCTTTGGACCACTGCTGACAGGCTGGTGTCGATGGTGCTGCAGTTTGCCGTCAATCTTGTGCTTGCGTGGGTGCTTGTGCCTGAGGATTATGGAGTGGTGGCTGTGCTTGCTATTTTCATAGCGGTGAGCAACACTCTCGTCGACGGCGGGTTTGCCTCGGCTCTCATTCAGCAGAAAAATCCGTCGGCGGCTGACTATTCGACAATATTTTTCTGGAATTTCGGTTTTTCGCTCTTCTGCTACCTGATTTTGTTTTCCATAGCTCCGTTGGTGGCTCGGTTCTTTGCCATGCCCATGCTTCAAGATGTGTTGAGGGTGATGGGTGTCGGCGTGGTTGCGAGCGCTTTGGGGCAGGTGCAGATAGTGAGGCTAAAGAAGGACCTTGAATTCGGCACGATAGCGGTGGTCAATCTCACGAGCTACATATTTTCAGCGGCAATCGGTGTCTACATGGCTTATAACGGCTTCTCTTATTGGAGTCTTGTGGCGATGACGGTGATAAATCAGGTGATGGTCACCGCGCTTTACTGGCTTGTGGCGAAATGGCGGCCATCTCTGATTTTTTCGATGGAGTCGTTCAGGCGTTTGTTTGGCTATGCCGGTTATCTGCTCGCCGCCGGGTTTCTTCAGGAGGCGTGCAAGCATCTGCAGGGCGTGATAATCGGGAAGCGTTTCTCTGGCTCTCAGCTCGGACTTTACACCCAGGCATATAAGCTGGATCAGGTCACATCCTATTCTGTGCCACAGGCGTTGGTGCAGGTGCTGTTCCCTCTGTTTTCCGATTTTCAGGACGATAAGCCGAGATTGCAGGAGATGATGGAGATGGGAGTCAGGGTGATATCGGCGATTGTGTTCCCGGCGTTGATACTGCTTATTATCGTTGCCGATCCGCTCGTGCTTGCGTTGTATCATGAACAATGGTTGCCGTGCGTGCCCTATTTCCGCATTTTGTGTGTGGGCGGCGTGTTTGTGTGTCTTCAGAATGTCAATTTCTATGCTGTCGCAGCCTGTGGTTACAGCAAAACGCTTTTCCATTGGAGTTTCTACAAGTGGGGGATGCTTATCGCGCTTCTTCTTGTGGGAATGTTTTTCGGAATGGAGGGGCTTATGTGGTCCATTGTCGTCAGNAACATGAATATATATGTGGTCNATGCNGTGTTGGCNCGTAAATATGTGGGCTNCTCTCTGTCAAGGCNGTTACGCGCGTTGCTCCCCCCGTTGCTTGCCGGAAGCGTTCCTGCGGCGATTGTCTATTTCACCCATTTTGAATGGTTGCTTGAGGCGCTGATCTATGTCGTGGTCTATGTCGCCGTGGTGTTTGCTGCAAGAATGAGGGTAGTCGCCGACATTAAGTTTATCCTTGGAAAGTTTCTGAATAAGAAATAACCTGAAACAGGACGGCTGTCGTTTCAGGCTATTTTGAAGAATCGGAAGATTCGATTTATCGGTTTTTGTACATTTCGTCGTAGTAGCGCTCGTAGGCGCCTGAGGTTATGTTGTCCATCCAGTCCTGGTNGTCGAGNTACCAGCGGACGGTTTTTTCGATGCCTTCTTCGAACTGGAGCGACGGCTCCCAGCCGAGCTCGCNNTGGAGCTTGCGGGAGTCGATGGCGTAGCGCATGTCGTGGCCGAGGCGGTCGGTGACGTAGGTGATGAGTTTTTCGCTCTGCCCCTCGGGGTTGCCGAGCATGCGGTCGACGGTCTTGATGATGACTTTGATGAGGTCGATGTTTTTCCATTCGTTGAAGCCGCCGATGTTGTAGGTTTCGGCGGTTTTGCCTTGGTGGAAGATGAGGTCGATGGCNCGGGCGTGGTCNTCGACGTAGAGCCAGTCGCGCACGTTCTCTCCCTTGCCGTAGACGGGCAGGGGTTTACCCTGGCGGATGTTGTTGATGAACAGCGGTATGAGTTTTTCGGGGAACTGGTAGGGTCCGTAGTTGTTGGAGCAGTTTGTGACGACGGTGGGCATTCCGTAGGTGTCGTGGTAGGCTCGGACGAAGTGGTCGGATGATGCCTTTGACGCCGAGTAGGGGCTGTGGGGGTTGTATTTTGTTGTTTCGAGGAAGAACTCGGTGCCGTAAGCCATGTCGTCCCGGCTTGAGGCTTTGGTGGTGAATGGGGCGGGGACACCTTCGGGNTGGGTGAGCTCGAGGGCTCCGTAGACTTCGTCGGTGGAGATGTGGTAGAAGCGCTTTCCTTCGTATTTTTCGGGGAGCGACTCCCAGCGCTCTTTGGCTGCCTGGAGGAGGGCGAGCGTTCCCATTACGTTGGTGCGGGCGAAAGTGAATGGGTCTTTGATGGAGCGGTCGACGTGGCTTTCGGCGGCGAGGTGGATTACGCCGTCGATTTCGTATTGGCGCATTATGCGGCGCATTTCGTCGATGTCTGCAATGTCGGCGCGGACGAATGCGTAGTTGGGGCGGTCCTCGATGTCCTTGAGGTTGGCGAGNTTGCCGGCGTAGGTTAGTTTNTCNAGGTTNACGATNCGGNAGTCGGGGTATTTGTTGACNAANAGGCGNACNACGTGGCTGCCGATAAAACCGGCTCCGCCTGTTATCAGAATGTTTTTATACTTCATAGTTTTACTAATTCATAATTATGCATTAAGCATTGTGCATTATTTCAAGGCATTTGCGAAGCGAGTCGGTCCAGTAGGGGACGGTGAGCCCGAAAGTTTGCTTGAACTTGGTTTTGTCGAGGACGGAGTAG
>WFMA01000205.1 GCA_009177195.1 Bacteroidales bacterium
TCAAGGGCGACACCGCAACCAACACTCTCAAACCCGCAACCGTGGAAACCGGAGCTGAAGTACGCGTTCCCCTTTTCTGCGAAACCGGCGACAAA
The DNA here is from genome assembly GCA_009177195.1 of Bacteroidales bacterium. GTDB lineage: Bacteria > Bacteroidota > Bacteroidia > Bacteroidales > Muribaculaceae > Muribaculum. The sequence goes on from WFMA01000205.1 coordinate 96, forward strand.
GTGAGAATTGACACTCGCGACGGTTCTTACGTTGAGCGCGTTGAACGTGCCGCTAAATAATAGCGCCCGACAAACAACCATTGCAGTATAAAATCACTACAATAAATATTAAAAGCTTGGAATCGCAGTGATTTTCAAGCTTTTAATATTTTATATAGCAGAGATGTAGCACATATATTCAAGTTTATTGTCATGAATAAGATATTTGAAGGATTATATTACGTAGGAGTAAACGACCGCATCACTCATCGATTTGAAAGCCTCTGGCCTATTCCAAACGGCGTAAGCTACAACTCCTACCTTGTAAAAGGCTCCGACAAAATAGCGCTAATCGACGGCGTAGAGCTGAGCGAAATAGAAGCGCTGACTGAAAACATTCAAGAAGCGATAGGCAAAACCGCTCCCGACTACCTCATCATAAACCACATGGAGCCCGACCATTCAGGGTCGATCAAAATACTTCACAGCCTCTTCCCCGACATGGTGATCGTGGGCAACGCAAAGACTCTCGACATGGTAAAAGGCTATCACGGCATCACCGAAAACACCCTTAAAGTCGCAGAAAACGACACTATCGACCTTGGCGGCGTCACACTCACGTTCAAAATCACTCCCATGGTCCACTGGCCTGAAACCATGATGACCTACGTTAAGGAATGGAACACCCTATTCTCAGGCGACGCATTCGGCTGCTTCGGAGCCATAAATGGAGGAATCCTTGACTCAGAGACCGATGTCGAAATGTATATTCCCGAAATGTATCGATACTATTCAAACATCGTAGGAAAATATGGCGCGTTTGTGCAAAAAGCGATCGCCAAGTTTGTCGATACGAAGATAGACTATATCTGCCCCACTCATGGTCCCGTGTGGCACGAATCACTGACTCGGGTAGTCGACATCTACGACCGTCTTAGCAAATATGAAGCGGAAGATGGTGTAACGATCGTCTACGGGTCAATGTATGGACACACCGAGAAAATGGCTGACATAATCGCCCGCCAACTCGCAAAGCGCGGCATAAAAAATATCCGCATCCATAATGCGGCAAATACAAACCTTTCCTATATTCTTAGCGATATCTTCCGCTATAAGGGATTGATTGTCGGAGCGCCTACCTACTCCAACACTCTCTTCCCCCCCATCGAAGCGGTAATGTCGGCAATAGCGACCCGCGAAGTCAAAAACCGTGTCGTAGCTTCATTTGGAAGTTTCACATGGGGAGGTCAGGCTGTAAAACGTATAAACGCAGCCTTTGAAAGCTCCAAACTCCTGAGTGAAGATGTGATATCGGTCGAGGCAAAAATGAATCCCGACGAAACGGCTAAGAACAACTGCATCGCTCTCGCCGACGCAGTAGCCGATAACATCCTGAACCATTAATGGAACAGCAACCTATTGAGACTCATCCCTGGCAACCTTTCACTCCGAAAGGCGCCAGAGTTCTCATTATGGGAACATTCCCTCCGGGAAATCACCGCTNGANCATNGATTTTTATTANCCAAACCGCACCNANGATTTCNNGAAAATAATGGNACTACTGTTTCTCGACAATCCGCTGGCTNTCTATNACGAAAAGGCAAAATGCTTCAAAGTCGATGATATAAAACAGCTGATGACGGAAAAGCACATCGCCCTCAACGACACGGCGAGAGAAGTGAGACGCCTTGCGGGCAATGCCTCCGACAAATTCCTGGAGATATTGAAACCGGTGCCGCTTTACGACTTGCTCGATGAGATGCCTGATTGCCATACGATTGCCACCACCGGCGAAAAAGCCGCAGGAGTAATTGCCGACATCACCGGAACCCATCTCCCCAAAATGGGCGAAATGATCATAGCCCCGCCAACCGACAGGCACCCGGCGGAATTGAGAATATGGCGCATGCCATCCACTTCACGCGCCTATCCCATGGCTCTGGAGAAAAAAGCGGCTTATTATGCCGATTTACTCCGCTCCGTAGATGTGCTGTAGAAGACACTATTGAGGTTTTTGGTTATTAACATTTGTTTATTTTCCAAATCAATGATTGGTATTTCAAAATTTATAACTAATTTTGAACGAATTATTTTTTAGACGATGCTTGACCTTATTACCTTACAGATATTTGACGCCCACGAGTTCTTCAACTGGTTCGTGGAGAATGCCAATTATTGGTTCGTCTTCATATTTATGGTGATTGAAAGCTCATTTATCCCGTTCCCGAGCGAACTCGTTGTGCCTCCTGCCGCCTATCTTGCAATGCAGCCGGGAGCGTCGATGAACATATATGCGGTAACATTAGTCGCCACTGCGGGAGCTCTTGTGGGAGCATTGATAAATTATTATCTGGCTCTTTGGGTGGGACGCCCCATTGTCTACAGCTTTGCCAACAGCCGATTGGGGCACATGCTCATGATCAATGAGGAAAAGGTGGTCAAGGCTGAAAAATATTTTGACGAGCATGGCGACGCGTCGACATTTTTCGGGCGCTTAATTCCGGTAATCCGCCAACTCATTTCGTTGCCGNNAGGTANCGNGCGCATGAACATTTTCAGTTTCATGCTGTTCACGTNTCTCGGAGCGCTCGTGTGGAACATCGCGCTGGCTCTGCTCGGCTATTTCCTTTCAACAATAGTGCCCTTAGCGCAACTCTACACTAAGGTCGAAGAATATAACGATTATCTGACCTATGTCGGATATGGAATCGGGGCGGCATGCCTGCTTTACATATTGTATCGAATTTTCGCCCCTCAACCAAAGAAATCATAATACACAAAATATAACTCTCATCTCTATATGCTCATTGCACCTTCATTATTAGCTGCCGATTTCGGAAATTTACAAAGCACGGTCAAATTTTTGAACACGAGCGAGGCGGATTATCTTCACATCGACCTCATGGATGGCGTCTTTGTTCCAAACATAACCTTTGGTTTTCCCGCAATAAAAGCTGTCAGAGCCGTGTCGACAAAACCGCTCGATATTCATCTGATGACAGTAGATCCCGTGAAGCTCATTCCACAAATACGTGATTGCGGAGCTACCGTCATGACAATCCATGTTGAAGCCTGCTCACACATCCATCGCGCTCTTCAGCTCATACGTCAAGCCGGAATGAAAGCCGGCGTGGCACTAAATCCCGGCACACCGATAAGCTTTGTTGAAGAGATTGCTACCGAAGCCGACCTGATAATGCTCATGGCTGTCAATCCCGGATTCGGAGGGCAATCGTTTATCACGAGCACCATTTCAAAAACCGAACGTCTAAAAAAGCTGCTCAATCAAACGGGTAGCCGCGCCATTATCGGAGTAGACGGAGGCGTGAACGCCCATACCGGCAGACTACTTGCAATGGCTGGCGCCGACATGCTTATCGCAGGTAGCTACGTTTTCAACGCCCCCGACCCGCTGTCAGCACTCCACACGCTGAAAACTCTTTAACAGGAATTTGACATTTAGCGCTATTTTCTTAAATTCCGGCATTTGTCCAGCTCGAATTTTGTATTAAGATCGGGTTGTTGTATCTTTGTATATATCCACCTATTCACTCCACAGCGCCAACATGAGAACCGAAGGCAACCATATAATGACAGATAATTTTGACCCCGATGCCCTTGACAGGGAATATGAACGCCGCCAGGCGCAACACTACGACACCCCCCGCAACGATGACCGCGAGGGACCTCAACTGAAGAAGTCAGGCAAAAAAGGCGCTATTGATCCACTGAACAAGCGTCCTAATCGAATTGCAGCATTCTTCAAAGACAAGCGCACACGCATGTTTGCCGGCATCGCAATATTGTGCTGGGCGACCTACATGCTCATCGCCTCCATATCCTTCTTCACCTCAGGAGCCGACGATCAAAGCAACGCCATAAACAAGACCGTCGAGGAGATGGCGCAGCATCCCGGCGAAATCCATAATCTCGGAGGCGCGCTTGGAGCATATCTCTCGCAAAATATAATATCTGACGGGCTCGGTATCGGCGTTTTCATCCTCATTCTATACTTTTTTATGCTCGGATGGCGTCTTCTCCATAAGTCAAAAGTCCACTTCTGGTCACTGACTTTCAAATCACTTATCGATGCCGTCGCCCTGTCCATGGTTGCCGGATTTGTCGCTATTGAGACAGGCGTGTCGTCGTGGGTGTACTGGGGAGGTGTTCACGGACACGAAGTGAATCTCTATCTCATTTCAGTCATGAACCACCTTGGCACGTTTTTAGTCAACGTGGTGCTCATAGCGCTCGTAGCGGCAATATACCTGAGAGAAATAGGGTTGATATATCTTGCCTACCGAAAGAAGGTAAAAGCTCACCGCGAAAAAGTCGCCGCCGAGCGTCGAGCCAAGGAGGAACGTCAGCGCCAAATCGAAGAGCAGCTGCGTGAATCGAGCAAAATAGTGACAGGAGAGGAAGATGAAACACCTGCCGAAGAGACCGAAGAATCGGCTGTAGCGCCTGCGGCGACCACAAAAATAATCGATCTTAACACCGCATTCGGTCCGTCGGACGATGAAATGGCTTCTGAACCAGAAACACCCTATAGCTCACCTGCCACACCATCTTCATTTGCGGAAGCCGATTCCGACGATGATGTGACCGAGGAAACCACCCTCAACACGGTAAACTTAGAAGAAACCTCCATCGACCAATATCCCGAAACTGAACATGAGCTGAAGCCGGAACCGCAATCACTGCAGCCTGTTGCGGAAAGCTTCGATACCGTAGAGCTTTCCAAGGAGGATGACACTATCACCGAGCAGTCCGAACCCGAAGAGGAAGATTCCGCTCAAGAGACAAGCGAAATGATTGTCAATATCAATGAAATCGAGATGGCTCGAAAGATTCAAAGCACCACTTTCGACCCCACAGCGGAACTTCCTAAGTATCGCATCCCCGGCATAGAACTTCTCGACGATATCGCAGTTAAGTCAGACTGCGTGGACGAGACCGAAATGGAGGAAAACAAAAACCGAATCACGGCAACACTCAATAACTATAAAATCGCCATCACTCAGATTGAGGCGACAGTAGGTCCCACTGTCACCCTCTACGAAATTGTTCCCGCCGAAGGCATAAGAATTGCCCAGATCAAGCGCCTTGAAGATGACATAGCGCTCAATCTCGCAGCGCTCGGAATCCGTATCATCGCGCCCATTCCCGGAAAAGGCACAATCGGTATCGAGGTCCCCAACAAAGAGCCCCAGATGGTGCCAATCCGATCAATCATCTCCTCCAAGGCTTTTCAGGAGTGCAAATACGCATTGCCGATGGCTATAGGATCGACCATTTCAAAAGAGGTGTTTATCGCCGACCTCGCCAAGGTGCCCCACTTGCTTGTAGCGGGCGCTACAGGACAAGGAAAGTCGGTGGGCTTGAACACCATCATCGCTTCGCTTCTTTACAAAAAGCATCCGTCCGAACTAAAGTTTGTGCTTATCGATCCCAAAACAGTCGAATTCACGCTATACTCAAAACTCGAAAAGCACTATCTGGCAAAACTGCCCGATGAGGACAACCCCATCGTGTGCGATCCGCTGAAAGTGGTCAGCACACTCAACTCGGTGTGCGTCGAGATGGAGAACCGATTCAAGCTCTTCAATAAGGCTGAGTCGCGCGACATTAAGGAATACAATCAAAAGTTCATTGACCGGCGTCTCAATCCCGAGAACGGACACTTCTTCATGCCTTATATCGTAGTGATCATCGATGAGTTTGCCGACCTCATTATGGTTGCGGGAAAAGAGGTGGAACGCCCTGTAGCGCGCCTTGCGCAAAAAGCGCGCGCCGCCGGCATCCATGTTATCCTCGCCACTCAGCGTCCCTCGACCGACGTGATTACCGGTATGATCAAAGCCAACTTCCCGGGACGAATGGCTTTCCGAGTGATGCAGATGGTCGACAGCCGCACCATCCTTGACCGTCCCGGAGCCAATCAGCTCATCGGCAAGGGCGACATGCTCATTTCTCTTGGTGGAGAAATCACCCGCGTGCAGTGCGCTTTCATCAGCACTGAAGAAACCGTCAGGATATGCCGGGCTGTCAATGAGCAGATGGGATATTCCCACGCTTACGAATTGCCCGAATATATTCCCGAAGGAGCCGAAAGCAGCAACAGCGTTGGCAGCACCGCCGACCGCGACTCGCTATTCGAGGAGGCGGGACAATTCTGCATCGACAGCGGAACAGCGTCAACCTCGTCATTGCAACGCCGTTACTCCATCGGCTACACCCGTGCCGGCAAAATCATGGATCAGCTTGAAGCTGCCGGTGTCGTTGGTCCCGCTTCCGGTTCAAAACCCAGAAGCGTGCTGATGGACACTCCTTCATTCCTACGNCTACTTGANACTTTNTAAATTATGTCANGCGCNACATTGTCACTGCTCCTGTGCTTAGCNATGTTGTTTTCCGCAGGGTTGAAGGCTGCCGGCGACGGCTCGCAGCAGATACTTGAACGNGCTGCTACCGNATNCAACGGAAGCAAGTCGATAAAAGNATCATTCACCACCCGAGCCGACGGCTCTACNCTTGCCGGCACGATAACGCTGCAAGGCGACAAATTCCGCATTTCGTCAAAGGAATATTCCACATGGTATGACGGNAAAACTCAGTGNACCNATCTTGCTNCTTCCAATGAGGTAAATGTTACCGAGCCCACCCCCGACGAGCTTACGCAAATGAATCCCTTCATCATTGTCAGCACACTGAGAAAAGCCTATAATTCCACCAAACTGAAATCGGCGGCAGGGACCTCCAAAGTGCTCCTCACGCCTAAAGACCCGCGCCATGCCGATATAAAGAAGGCTGAAATCACCTTCAACGACAAAACCTCGATGCCCTCTCATATAATCCTTGACATGGCTTCGGGTTCAAAAATCGATATTCTTATTAATTCCATCACTAAAGGGAACATTTTGCCCCTTTCAACCTTTATATTTAATAAGAAAGAATTGCCGGGAGTCGAAATTATCGATCTCCGATGATTCCCCGTTTATAACTCAAAATTNAATTATAGCACTATGAATACTGAAAAGACTAAATGCCTTATTATNGGGTCAGGACCCGNAGGATACACAGCCGCAATCTATGCGGCAAGAGCGAATCACTCCCCCATTCTTTATGAAGGATTGCAATCGGGCGGACAACTCACCACCACCTCAGAGGTCGAAAATTTTCCCGGCTATCCCCAGGGAGTGATGGGAGCGCAGCTAATGGAGGATATTCGTCAGCAGGCTATAAGATTTGGTGCCGATTGCCGCCCGGGAGTCNTTGGCGATGTTGANTTCANCCAACGTCCTTTCCGTTGCGTCACTCNCNACGGCGACGTGATTGAGGCTGANACNGTAATCGTAGCCNCCGGAGCGTCAGCTAAATATCTCGGACTTCCCGACGAGCAGCGCCTGTCGGGCATGGGAGTGTCGGCATGCGCCACTTGCGACGGATTCTTCTATCGCAACCGTGTGGTAGCTGTTGTGGGCGGCGGAGACACCGCCTGTGAAGAGGCGTTCTATCTGAGCACCCTTGCCAAGAAAGTGTACCTGATTGTAAGAAAAGACTATCTCCGCGCATCCCACATCATGCGTAAGCGTGTCACCGAAAAAGAAAATATCGAGGTGCTCTTCAACGCTAATGTCACCGGATTGATTGGCACCGAATTCCTCGAAGGCGCCCATATCGTAGAATATGCCGGCACTGACAAAGAACGCAAATTTGACATCGCCATCGACGGCTTTTTCCTTGCTATCGGTCACAAGCCTAACACCGACATCTTCAAAGGCAAGCTGACGCTCGATGAAAACGGCTACATCGTGCTGTTCAACAACACTCAGGCAACCAACGTGCCGGGCGTATTTGCCGCCGGCGACGTCGCCGACAGCCGCTATCAGCAGGCAGTTTCGGCAGCCGGAAGCGGATGCCGCGCAGCCCTCGATGCCGACAAGTTCCTTATGGAAAATGAATAATTTCATAAATATTACACCAAAATCATGAAAACCAACATTTCACGTATCTTATTCTCCATGCTCGCCATTTTCATGACGGGCATGGCGGCATTTGGCGTTCCCCAGCCCAAAACACCGCTCATAGTGGCTCAGGATGGCTCGGGCGACTTCAAGACAATCCAGGAAGCCGTTTATGCCGTGCGCGATTACACTCCAGTCCCCATCAATATCAAAGTGAAAAAAGGGGTATATCACGAAAAACTGATTATCCCGTCATGGAAATGCGACATCACCATTTCGGGAGAGAGCGAAGAGAACACCGTCATCACTTGGGATGACTATGCCAACAAGTCCCTTGTGTTCTATGGCGACTCAATCAAGGCAATGGGCACATTCCGCACCCACACGGTGCTTGTTGCCGGAAACCGCATCACGCTTGAAAATCTCACTATCGAGAATACTGCAGGACGTGTAGGGCAAGCTGTCGCGCTCCACACTGAAGGCAATCAGATAATCGTGCGCCGTTGCCGGCTGCTCGGAAATCAGGACACCCTCTTCACCGGAAACGAGGAGTCGCACGTATATTTTGATGAATGCTATATCGACGGCACCACTGATTTCATTTTCGGTCCCGCAACCTGCTGGTTTGAGGCATGCCACATCAACAGCAAGACCGATTCATTCATCACCGCCGCTTCGACATCAAAGGACCGCCGCTTCGGCTACGTGTTCAACAAATGCGACATCACAGCCGACGAAGGCGTGACTAAAGTGTTCCTCGGACGCCCGTGGCGAGCATACGCCGCCGTGGTATTCATGAACTGCCGTCTCGGCAGCCAGATACGTCCCGAAGGATGGCAGAACTGGGGAAATCCCGACAATGAAAAGACCGCGCGCTACGCCGAGTATAATTGCACAGGCGATGGAGCGGCTACTGCTAATAGGGTTAAATGGTGCAACCAGCTAACCGAATCGGAAGCCGCCTACTATACCCGTGACACTGTGCTTGCCGGAACATGGTGGCAGCGATAAGCAAATACAGAACAAAGCCCGGGACATGCCATTCTTTAGCCCGTTCCGGGCTTTTTCATACTCCTTATGTTCTTTTTCTTCAATGACAGAATGACGTGGGAAGCTTTTGAAAAAGCTTGCTCCGAATACCTTAATAGGGAATTCGGCAAGCCGTTCAACTGCATATTTTTGAATGCCGGCGGCCACAACGCTTCAGCTCCCGACATCAACGTCGTTCGCAACGGCAAGAAGCTGTTTTCTATTGAAGCAAAAATGAGCGAAGCGCAATGCGGGCAGTTCGTGCTCATCCCTGACGATTCATCGCGCTCTTTCATCTTCTCTCCTCACAACAAGTGCCGGAACAACAAATATGTTCAGGCGATTATTGCAGCGATGGAAGAAATCTATGATATAAGCAGCAAGAGTCTGCCCCGCAATTTGCCCATTCCGGAAGAGCTCATCTACAACTGGGTGAAAGACTACTATTATAATCAAAAAGGGTCAAAATATTTCATCACCGGCGATGATTACGGCAATTTTATAATCGTTCCGGTCGACAAGCTGGAGCATTATTTCACTTTCTCGGCAAAATACAGAAAGAAGCCCAGCGGTTCAAAAACACCAGCCATCTGCCGACGACGGGAAATAGAACAAACACTCGATAGTAACGGAATAGCTCACGGACAAGTGATAAACACACGGAAGAAAGCGTTTATCGAACTCAATTCCAATCAAGAAACGATTAAATTGAACGGCTACAAGTACCGTTATCAGTTCAAAAGAATCGACGGGAATCGATATGAAATAAAGCAGCTCGCCAATACAAACAATTCCAATTTCATAGTTTCAATAAACTTGAAAAGCACGCAGCGGCAAGAAGACCTCGACCGCTTCGTTCANGATCTNGAANCCNTGTAGNGGCTCGNATCANAAGCNACAANAACGGCTCAGAGCACCCTGCCAATCTCTTTNACGANATATTGAAGCANGTCGACCNNNNCCGAATTNCCAAACTGCTTGTAGGCTTGTGTCGCTCGGGGACTCGTCACGAAAGTATCGGGATATCCCATGAGGCGCGCGCATTCACGAGGATGAAGTTTCCTTGTCTTGCCATTGACAAGATAGCCCCCGGTTTTTGAGAACACGCCGCCGCCGTATGCTGAAAACGTGATGGCAATTCCCTTAACGCTGTATATTCTTTCTCCTTGTCCTCCCTTATTGACGATACCGAGCCTTATCGATTTGTCGCTGTAACGGTCATCAGAACGGCGGGTAAAATATGTGTCAGGACGATTTACAACAAGGCTTTCCGTCATTGCATCGTCAAGCAAAAAATCTTCCACATGACGCTCAAGCTTGAAAGGAGCAGGGAAAGAGAAACCGCTATCATCAATATCATTTCGAAAACACACCATGTAGACACGCTCGCGCTTTTGCGGCACGCCGTAGTCAACGGCATTCAGCACGGCATAATGAAATGAATAGCCAAGCTCGCGCATGGTAGCTTCCACCACTTTTATCGTGTTGCCGCCGTCATGAGAAGCGAAATTCTTCACATTTTCCATGAAAACAACCCGTGGACGCTTCTCCTTAACGATCCTCGCCACGTCGAAAAACAAAGTTCCGCGGCTGTCATTGAATCCAAGCCGTTTCCCGCTTATTGAAAATGCCTGACAAGGAAATCCGGCGCAAAGAATGTCATGATCCGGCACCCCCTTCTCATCGACCTTGGTAATGTCGCCTTCGGGCATAATGCCGAAGTTGCGGAAATACACCTCCTGAGCGAACCGATCCCACTCGTTGGCATAAACGCATTCCGCTCCAAACGATTCAAGAGCAAGATGGAAGCCGCCTATCCCGGCAAACAAATCAATAAACCTGTATCCTTGAAAAATCGGATTTTCAACCGTTATCATATATTCTTCTCCTTTCAAAAAAACGTGCCGCCGCTCATGCCGGTCGCTCAATCCTTTTTATCATCGGGCTGAGACACAACCACCCGTATCAGTTCAAGCCTTGTCGCCGACTTTTTTATGATGGTGAATGTCAAACCGCCGATCTCAATAGTGGAACCTTGAGCAGGAATTTCTCCCATTTCAGTGAGTATATATCCGGCAAGGGTCTGATATTCTTCCGACTCGGGAATATCGATATTAAAATTGTCACGCAGATCGCTGATTTCACAACGTCCTGAAAATTCATATTCCCCGGGCGCCGTTTGCCGTGCCACAAGCCTCTTATTATCATGCTCGTCTTGAATATCGCCGAATATCTCCTCAACAAGATCTTCAAGCGAAACCAATCCGGCAGTGCCGCCANACTCATCGANCACCACCGCCATCGAACGCTTCTCNCCGAGAAGACGTTTCATCATCTTANTGGCAAGCAGAGTCTCCGGAGCGAAAAGCACCGGTTTCAACGCCTCTTTCCAGTCGGAATCGGTGTGAAACAATTCACTCACATGAATATATCCGAGCACATTATCGATATCATCTTTGTAGACAAGAATCTTGCTGCGTCCCGATGAAGTGAATAGACGCGACAATTCCTCGCGGGTAGTCGTGTCGATGTTGACCGCCACAACCTCGTTGCGAGGTGTCATGCAATCGCGAAGATGGGTCGAAGAAAAATCAATGGCATTGTGGAAAATCTTAACTTCATTTTCCATCTTTTCCTGTTCAGCCGTCTCATCGATACTCTTCTGGATATACTGATTNAGTTCGCNGNNAGTAAGAANCCTGNGCGACTCGTCGGCATTCTTAACGCCACACATTTTCATCAGCGCCTTTGAAAGCCATGTCGTGAAAGTGGAAATGGGATAAAGCAGAATCCAGAAAAAGAAAATCGGAAGAGCGAACACCCTCAACGATGAATTAGGGTTGATTCGGAATATCGTCTTCGGCAGGAATTCGCCTGTAAGCAAAATCACACCGGTGGAAATGAGCGTCTGCATCACCAGCACAAAAAACTCATTGGGATAGACACTTTCAAGCCATGGTGACAGCAATGCCGCAGCCCCCATACCGTAGACTACGAGCATTATATTGTTACCGACAAGAATCGTGGAGATGAAAAGATTCTGATGCTTGTAATAAAGATTGACGATGTAGCCTATTAACCCTCCGCGCTTCACATCAATCTCGACCTTCACGCGGTTGGAGGAAATATAAGCAATCTCCACTCCCGAAAACAGGGCGGAGAACACCAATGATATAAGGGCTACGATAAGCCATTGCACACTATCGGTCATAATTTTCCTGCAAATTTTTGGTATTATTCAGCGGCATTGTTTTTTCATGAGGTCGATTTGCGGGCTTTCGCGGAGCCGGAACAGGCACCTGCGGAGGCTTTGCTACCGGAGGCGGCAAAGTTCCCGGAGCGGATGTCGGCTTAGCCGCTGTCGCTACCGTATCGGCTACCGAGTCCTTTCCTGCAGCACCGTTATTCTTAAATGTCGATGTGGGGAATATGCCCGAGGGTTTATTAACAGTATAAATAGTCATTCGCTCATTGGAGCGGAACCCGTAGCCCTCGATTATCCTGTCGCTTTTCTCAATATGTATAAACGAGTCGGAATACACTTTTTTATCCCTTTGATTCCAGAACACCTGCTGGGTGAGAAATTTTTCTCCCGCCGTGTTAAGAATATTTACATTTCCGTCAAGGCGCCACAATCCCTCATTTTTAAAATAGAATGCCGAGTCACACACAATGGTCGNCTCGGTGGNAAAATNGNGAGCGAATTTTTNCATANACATCNNGTCAGGGAACTTCCAGTTNGGCACATCGGCTTCGTCATANACATACCATATNGGGGTGGTGATGCGGTAGCGCGTAACTCCCGAATCGGAAATAAGCGTTACCACGTCGTGAGTCAGCATCGTCGGCACCGTGTTACCGTCAACCTCCCTGTGGACCACTTCGGTTTTCTCATCCGAACATGCCACAACAAGCACTGACGCTCCGAGAAATAGAAGCGTCAGTCGATTCATGACTTTTAAGATGTGTCCTGTCAATGAAATCATTGATGGTTATTCAATCTTGTTCTTATGGAACCATCTCTCGTTGAAGTTGATGCCGAGAGTGATGTTGAAATAGTTCTCCTTGATAAGCGGATCGGGATGAGCCTGGCGGTGTTTCCACTCCAGTCCCAGATTGACCATCGTTTTATTTCCGCCCGGAGTGGGGAGTCCGAATCCCATGCTCAAGCCATGTTCACGCACGTTGTTTCCCTTTATCTCAAGATAGTCATGACACAGGTAGCCGCCAAGGCGATACTGGATGCGCTGAACATAGTTGCCGCGCGGATGGGGAGTATATTGAGCTCCCAACGCAAATTTAGTGCGGTTGTCCATTCCAAGCATTCCGTCAGTGTTGTCAAGATCAGAATATTTAGCTTTCGCCCAGTTTTGGAATGAAAAATCAGCCTCCACCATCAATCGGTCGTTCCATTGATAGTTCACGCCGAAGCCCCACATGGCAGGCAACGAAAACTTGTGACGCATAGTGGTATAAACAATCGTATCGGCTTGCACTGAACTTGTTCCAATATTATAATAGTTCACTCGCCAAGCGTGACCGAGCAGATCCTTGCCGGGAGCAAACGAAACTCCTACCGTGAACTTATGATTGCGGTGGAGCTGGAACTCATATTGGGCGCCAAACTGCAAGTGATAGTCGCGCACCTGAGTCACGCGTTCAAAAAGCGCTGTCGAGCTCAGATCCTCGGGATAGCCGTAGATGTCATTTATAGTTGTTCCGAAAAGGTAGCCTATGTTGGCGCCCACATAAACGCCCTTGACCGGGTTCACGCCGGCACCAATATAAAGTTGGTTAAGACCGCCTGAACCGGTGCGCGAGGTTGCTCCGTTTTCAACCGCCGATCCAAAGCTGTAACCAACCGAAGTAAACGGCACAAGACCGAGACTGACACCCACCTTCTTGTGAACAGGGAAAAGCATAGTCATGTAGTCGAGACCTCCGCCGAAATCCTGCGAAGAATGGTCATTGTCCTTGCTCCACAGTTTAGTGGCTGTGATACCCATGTCGAAAAGGAACGTCAGCGAATCGACGGCGGCATAGCTCGCAGGATTCATCGCATTAATCTGTCGTCCACCCTTCATGGCGTAACCGATGCCGCCAAGAGCGCGCTGAGCCGAGGTGGCATTATCGTTCAGAATACCGTAACCGTACATTGAATAGGGCGTAACCGTTTGAGCCACAGCCGCGCTTCCCACTAATAAAGCCACTATTGCGGCAACTATTGTTCGATTAAATATTTTCATTATATAAAAGTATACTGTTTAATCCTTTACTTACTAAATCAGGGTCTACCTCAACCGTAAAATCCATTATTCCCGCAAGATGACGGGCATCGCCACCGGTCAGCATCACTATCGAGTTCTCCGGCATACGCGAGCGATAGAACGCCGTTTCACCGACAATTCCATAGACCACGCCCGACACAATCGCATTCTCAGTGTCAAATCCCCACAGCGACTCAGGCTCACGCTGCTCGACATCCACAAGCGGAAGCCGCTGGGTCATGTCATGAAGAGCTTTTGCCCTCACCCACAGCCCTGGCGCGATATTGCCGCCGGCAAATTCACCCTCGGCGGTAAGACGGTCATAAGTCACGGCGGTTCCGGCATCAACCACAAGCACGTTCTCTCCGGGATGGGCAGCATAGGCTCCGGCAACGGCAGCAATGCGGTCACGTCCCAATGTCGATGGAGTCCTATATCCTATTTTCACAGGCAACGGCAACATCGACGTCATTTCATAGACACGCTCTACGAANGACCTCAACGACACAATGATCTCCTCGCCGCGAGTCGCCACCGAACAGTAGATNGCTGCATCGATCGAATAGGATGATGTCAATCCCGCAAGAGCTTCAGGAGTCAAATGCTCCATTCTCCAGTGTTCAACGAGACGGTCACCCTGAAACAGAGCGACTTTAGCGGTTGAATTACCTTGATCTATGACTAAATTATATCCCATCGCAGTGACAAAATTACTAATTCCGCATCAATAATCAGCTTAAAATCCATCCTTTTTCGACACAGAATGAGAAATCGCCGTCCATTTATGCTCTTTTAACGCACTTTCACTCAGCTTCTCCCGATTTGCGAGCCAGCCGGGGTATCATAATGGAAGTATATACGAGAATCGCGCCACCGGCAAGCACGAAAGCGAGCCAGTCGGAAGTGTGAGGCGAATAAAACTGGAAAAATCCCGACACGCAGAAAAACACCGCCGACCAGAATTCAAGCCTGAACAGGCGCTTGATGCGCATGTTGCCACCATTGTATCTCACAAAACCGCGCCCTACGATATTAACTACAGCTCCGGCGCTGAATATCCATCTCGCCACCAGAATGGAGTACCCGAGCACGGGCATCAGCACTCCGATCACGATCAGGACCATTCCGAAGGTTATAATCCAAGTCAATGAATTGCTGCTATTTTGATTCATTTTTCATTCTATTATATAAACATCTTCATTCTCCCGCTGCATGTGATACTGCTCCCTGACTATACGTTCCATCGTTTCAGGATCAGTGTCAAGGCTGTGATTAAGACGGCGATAGTGTTCCATCGTGTCCTGATTCTGCTTTATCTCGTGGCGCAGCTCCTTTATACGATTGTTGTATTCCACCGATTTCGAGATGGAATTATCATTAAAAAACAATATGATTGCCAGAAAAGCCACGATGATTATCATCGTGACCGACAAATATTGTTTACACCAGTCTATTAGCTTCTTCATAGCTTGCAAAGATACGAACTTTTTCGGAAAACGTCTAAACGCAGATGTGAAACTATCACAGAAAATGAGTAATTTTGCGCCTATGAAAGAAACCACGGTCAGAGACATAAAGATTGCCGATTACAACTACGAGCTTCCCGACGAGCGAATAGCCCGGCACCCCTTGCAGCAGAGAGACGCTTGCAAGCTGCTCGCGCGATACCCCGACGGGAAAATAGAGCAACGCATATTCGCCGAATTGCCCCTCCTCATTCCGGAAGGGTCAATGCTTGTATACAACAACACCCGCGTCATCAACGCGCGCCTTCGATTCCAAAAGAACGGCAACGGATCGACCATTGAAATTTTCTGTCTCGAACCCATTGACCCTTGGGAGCACCAGGAAAACTTTGCCGCCACAGGGAGATGCTCATGGCTATGCTTTGTAGGCAACTCCAAGCGATGGAAAGCCGGACCCCTTTCAATACCGGTAACTGTCGGCGAAAAGAGCCTCATTTTGTCGGCGGAAAGAATCGGGAAGGAAGGCAATGCGTCGAAAATCTTGTTTTCATGGAACGATGACACCGTGACATTTTCCGAAATCATTCAGGCGGCGGGCGAAATCCCTATCCCTCCCTACTTGAACCGAGGAACTGAGAAAAGCGACGAAACTGACTATCAGACAATCTACAGCCACATCGACGGCTCGGTAGCGGCGCCAACCGCCGGGCTGCATTTCACTCCCGAGGTGTTTGAAAATCTCGATAAAAAAGGGGTAAAACGCCGTGAACTCACCCTTCATGTCGGCGCAGGGACCTTTCAGCCGGTGAAAAGCGAATTGGTTGGCGACCACGAAATGCACCAGGAATTCATCCGCGTCAACCGCAGCCTCATCCAAGAGATAGCCGCCGGAACCGCCCCCGTGATAGCTGTCGGGACAACATCGGTGCGCACACTCGAAAGCCTGTATCATGCCGGATGCCTCATAGCGATTGACGATTGGCAAGGAACCGTTCCCCAATGGTTCCCCTACGAGGACCGCCATCCCCGTCTCTCCCTGAAGGACTCATTCAGTCACATTCTCGACTATCTCGACAAGCAAGGCGAGGACGACTTTATCGCNGACACACAACTGCTCATCGCTCCGGGCTACACGTTCAATGTGGTTAGCGGCATCNTCACCAACTTCCATCAGCCTCAATCAACCCTCCTGCTCCTCGTCTCAGCGTTCGTCGGGGGCGACTGGAAAAAAATGTATGATTTCGCTCTTTCCAACGGTTTCCGTTTCCTCAGCTATGGCGACGCATCGATTCTCATCGGTCAACCGATGCTGCAAGCGTAAATGAGATAGGACACGGCAAAAAGAAACATCAGCATCGATGTCATCCCCAAAAGCGGATTCAACGCCGCGCCCTTGTGACGCTCAAGGAATTTCCACAAAATGAGATGAAGCGCGATATACCCTATCGCTATTCCCTGAACATGGGCAAGCGCCTGATACATCAGCGCGATGGCGGCAAGCCCGTTAAGCAGATACAACGTGGAAACAAACCGGCAGCCGTAGATCACCGCAATCGTCCGTTTCCCTACACGCTCATCCTCCTCCCGGTCACGATAATTATTAACTATCAAAAGATTCGCGCCCATCAATCCTATCGCTACCGAAGCAAGGAAAACTTGGGTCGTGAACACTCCCGATTGGACATAATATGTGAGATTGACCGGGACAATTCCGAAAAACAGAATCACCGCCACCTCCCCGAGCCCATGACGCGACAATGGATAAGGACCGGCGGAATAAGCCATAGCTCCAGCCGCAATAACCACTCCGGCAAACAACAGCCACCATCCGCCCCAATATATCAACGAGAGTCCCACGGCGCATGCAAGCCCGAGCGTAAAGAAAGTCGCATTGCGCATGGCTGAAGGCGTGATATCACCCTCGGCGACCCCTCGGCGAGGTCCTACTCGTCCAGCCTTGTCAAGACCGTCACGGAAATCATAATATTCATTGGCGAAATTGGACGAAATCTGGGCAAGAACAGCAAACACCGCGCACAGCGTTGCGGGCGCCCATTTAAAACTCCCGTCAAGNACATTATAAGCCACNCCCATCACCACTCCGGCAAGCGACACCGGCAACGTNCGCAGCCNCATCGCTTCAATCCAGCTTCTAATCATTCTTAATCTGTGAAATTTCAGGTTTTGGAGCGTCAAGGCGATCATCCTCAAGTCCGAAACAATTTATTATTGCCTTGCGTATTCTCTCGGCTCCATGACCGTTGCCTCGCAAGATATCAATGATAGCATTAATATAGGCATCCTTGCTGGCAAGCCCGCACAATCCCGCCACATTAGACGACGGCAACATCGATTTCTGATTATACACCCTGAGTATCGAGGAATAGTCGCCCTGCGAAACATAGCGCTGGAACTCCCGGCAGAGATTCTCATAGAGTTGACGGGGACGAATCTCGTTAACAAGATTCTCAAGATGGCTCTCAAGCGCTGCGATATTGGGAAATTTCCCGTCAATGCGGCACTCGGTAAGGCGCTTCACTCGATGGCGGGTGTGAAGCAGAGCCTGCTTGTGCAAATCAGCGCGGAACTGCCCTATGATCGACTTCCTTACGCTATCAAACACGCGATGTTCGTTCTTGCCATGAGCCGACGCCACCGTGCGTATCACCTCCTCAAGCATCAGAATATTCTCAATCTCGGCGACTTCCGGAACATATATATTCCTGCCGCGCAGATATTCCACCTCCTGACGGCTTCGACGGTCACGATCCACAATGCCGCGGCTGAGCAAATGATGAAGCGAATTTAGGTCATTGAATGTTCGCGTCGCCTCGATTACCTTGTCACATCCTCCAAGCGACTTCACCGTATAGTCACGGAACACAAGCGGATACAGCTTCGCATCTATCGAATGCTTGGCATCCCCCTCGATGAAAAGCATAGGCTTGCGAGCGCCCACGAGCGTCTTAAACATATCATCGCTGATACCGGCTTCGGGGGAAAGCACTACATAGTCCCAACGCTTGGAATCAAAATAAAATTTCCTTACCCACACCACGCTGGCATTTTTGCGCGAAGAGAGAAATTCTATGTCATGAGTCGTGTAGATAAACTGGCAATCGGGACGCAATTGCTCAACCTTGTCCCATATAATCCCTGTGATACTCGGATGGAGGAACAGCCCCGGACTGTCGACAAACACCACTCCGTTTTCAGGAGCGAGAAGAGCCGCGCCGAAATAATACAACACTGCTTTTTCGCCGTCCGACAGCCGGAAGGATGAATAAGCCTTTTCATCGTCATCTTTCCTTGCGAAAAGCACTTCTCCTCTCACTCGCTTCACCTTGTTATCGGGAAATATTTCAAGCCATGCCGATATCATCTTGTCAAGAAGACTCTGCGACGGCTCGTGATGACGGCGGTTCTTTTCCGAAACACTCTTGCTTTTAAGCAAATTGAGCATTTCGTAATATATCATTATCACCATCATGCGATCAAACTGGCTCACGATATCGTCCCTAAGAAAAGCGGCTTTCGACACCGCCTCTTCATAAAGCGTATCAATCGAATGAGGAAGTTTATCCACCTCATGCTTTATATACAGTGCGTTCAACGCCGAAATCCTGTAGGCGGAATCCGACATTTCCGAAATCAGCCGGTCAGTGAATCGAGTCTTTCCTGCGCCGTTAGCGCCTATTATTATAACATTCTCTCCCGAGGTGGGCAGAATGTCGCTCTGTCCGTTCCGCTGTGGTGGAAGTACAATCTCCATAGCCGTTGTTTTTATGTGTCGCATACTACGTAAAGATACATAAAAACTTTCACATAAATGCGAGTCAACCCCGTCAAATTTGACAAAGTCTAAGCAAGCCTCTATTTTTCTACCGAGAGATTGTATTTTTTCAGCAATGCCGCTGGGTGATACGACATCTTGGCTTTGCGCAGACCCTCGTCGCCAACATCCTCCTCGCGATTCACATAACGGATGCCATACTTGTCGCGCATTGCCGAGGCAAACAATTTATTTATCGTCTCGCCGGCGCCATTAACCCCATGGTCCATCTTTTCAATATGAACATAAAGAGTGTCGCCGATCACTTCCCCTATTGCAAATGCCACGATTCCGGCATCGGGAGTCCTCAAAACAGCGCCCTCAAATGGCAGCTTGTCATAATTATCCAGCACATTGAACACCTGCTGCCGTTCAATTTCGGCAGTCACATCCTTATCGTCATGGCTCATGTGCAATCCACGATAAAAACGCTTCACGTCACCGATATTTCCCATCGTCAGCTCCTGCAGCTCATAGCCGGGATGCTCGGCGGCAAATCTATTCACATGATTACGCTTCTTGCTATACTTATTTCCTTGAAGCGTCGCAAGATCATCAGCGTTATATAGATAATCTGCCCAGTCAGTAAGCTCCTCAATGCGGCATGCCCCGAGAGGATAGAAATCAGCCAGCCGGTCCTCAGGCACCGCCGAAAACATCACAGGCATCTTATTCTTCCGGCAATAGTCCACAATCATTCTGATTGATTCCTCCAACGGCATTTTCCCTATCGGCGCCGAGAACGCCGGAGTGCCCGTATCGTTCTCAGCCACCCCCTTGATGAATAGTGTGTCATCCACGATTGCGTATTCATAGCGAAAATAGTCAGCCCACATCAGAATCCCCGCAACGGTATAGTCGCACGTGCGACTGCGGGACAATTCTAAAAATCCCTTTATATCTGACACTGACTCCAGTGTTACAGGCTTAAATTGAATAGTTGTAACTGTATTCATAAAAACATCCTTTTTTCTTGGACTTTAATAAAATTCTCACCCTTTTTATAATATAATGGTTTATATCCCTTGTTTGTTTAATGGAATTTGTTAACTTTGCCATGACTTTAAATTGACAACCATTTTTCCGCAATTTCTCATCCACCATTAAAGCGGAAGCAAAAAAGAAACAGCGCCATGAAGATCATCATCTCCATGAATAGTTCATATTTGCCGGGTTTTTATTCCTTGAATAAAGACTTGCTTATGCGCATATTGCCTATCAGCAATCTGGATCACAGCCCGGTGCCATCAAAACAGGAATAAACTATAACGGTCATTGAATTCATGATTTAATGAATTTAGCGACCGGTGAAGATATCGCACAATCAACATTCACTAATTTTTCCGGGGGAGTTTTAGTTGGGAAACTGAAACTCCCCATTTTTCCGCTCAGTAGTGATTTCCCGGCAATAGATATTTCCGCATCAGTAAATAGGGTCAGTGAATGAGGTCAGTAGATATTTCCCGTCAGTGAATGGGGTCAGTAGATATTTCCGGTCAGCAAGCCTGAAAGGCTTACCCCTATGGATAACCCGGCACTACGAGCGAAGCGAGGTGTGCCGGGATCAACACTGCCCCGTCCCGCACTCTGCAAAGAGTGCCCCCTGAACCCTCCAAAACACAAGAAGGGCGCGACTCGAAAGCCGCGCCCTTTCATGATAGGTATTGCTATCTTCAATTAGCGAAGATGGTGAAAATATATTCCGGGAAGAATTTAGTAGCCTGGATAAGGAAGTCATATATGCAGCTGGCAATACCGACGAGGATGATGCCTGCAACACACACAGTCATTCCAACTTTCTCTGACACCGCCGAAGTAAACGGCTCGATCACACACGGCTCCTGATTCTTAATGAACATCGCCTTCACAACGAGCAAGTAATAGTACAACGACACTATAGTATTGATCAATGCGATCAACACCAGGATATACAGTGCCGGCGTTCCGGGCTGAACAGCAGCCGAGAAGATGAAGAACTTGCTGAAGAAACCCGCAAACGGAGGAATACCGGCGAGCGAGAACATCGCCAGCATCATAGTGAATGCAAGTTTCGGATTGGTTGAATAAAGATTGTTATAAGAATCCATGTCCACCTTTCCGGTCTTGTTTTCTATAGCCTGGATCACGCCGAATGCGGCAAGATTGGAGAAAATATAGACGAGGACATAGAACATGAGCGAGCCAAGTCCCAAAGAACTGCCAGCAATCACGCCAAGCATGATATAACCTGCCTGAGAGATTGACGAGAAAGCGAGGAAGCGTTTCAGGTTCTTCTGACGAAGAGCGAAGAGGTTACCCACTGTGATAGTCAAGATGATCAGAGCATAGAGCATCCACTCCCATATTTCGCCATAGAACGGTCCAAATACCTGAACCATGATTACGAAAAACGAGAATGCAGCCGCGCCCTTTGAAATCACCGACAGATAGGATGTGACCGGAGTTGGAGCCCCTTGATAAACGTCGGCTGTCCAAAGATGGAACGGAACCAACGACAGCTTGAATCCCATACCGGCGATAACAAAAGCTATCGCAACAATGAGAAGAGCGCCGCCCTGAGTCATCGCCGATGCGATATCGGAAAAATAAAGCGTGCCCGACAAACCGTAGACAAAGCTCAACCCCATCAGGAATATTGCCGACGAGAACACGGCTGTAAGGATATATTTCGCTGCGGCTTCATGGCTCTCATAATGCTTCTTATCGAAGGCTACAAGAGCGGCAAGAGGAAGCGACGCGGTTTCAAGTCCGATAATGAACAGCAGGAAGTGGCGTGCCGAAATCATGAAATACATGCCGAGCAACGTCATCAGCAGCAATTCATAGAACTCGCCGCGGCGAATGCGGGTATAATCGCTGTCAGCCCATTGCATTGCCTGAATCAGAACAATCAGAACACCGATATTGAGAATATTCTTTATCGAACCCATCACCGGCGATGTGGCATACATGCCTCCGAATGCCGAAGAGGTCTGACTGAACCAAGGCTGAACAAAACCGAGCAATGTCACCAGCGCGAAACCGCAGATTGCCAGATAAGACACACCTTTGGATTTAGTAGTATCGCTGAATGTATCGTAAAGGAAGACCAATAAGATCAGAACGAGAAGTCCAATCTCTTGATGCATTACCAAAAACTGAGAATAATCCATATCTTATATCTTATTTAGTCAAAGCGTCAATAATAGGGAGAGTCGCGTTGTGGATAAGGTCGCTGAAGAAATTGGGGAAACATCCGATAGCGGCGACACAGACAATCAGTGTCACGGTCGACAAGCGTTCCCACCATTCGGCATCAGTCAGCGAAAGATGATGCTCGTCATAAACCGGACCAAACAGCAGCTTGCCGACAACTCGCAGAATATATACCGCCGTGATTACGATTGAGCAGCATGCCACTATCGTAAACACTCGATGGAACATATCGGCGTGCTGGAACGAACCGACGAAAATGGTCATTTCGGCAACAAAGCCCGACAATCCCGGCAATCCCAACGATGCCATACCGGCAATCACGTAGCAAACGGCAAGGAAAGGCATGATCTTCATCAAACCGCCCATCAACCTGATGTCACGGGTGTGCGTTCTGCCATAAATCATACCGATCAATGCGAAGAACAGCGCCGTCATCAATCCGTGAGAAAGCATCTGCATCACAGCGCCGGTCATTGCCGTGGAGTTAAGCATCAGAATCGCAAACAACACAAGACCGCAGTGGCTCACCGAAGAGTAAGCGTTGATATACTTGAGGTCGGTCTGCACACATGCGCTGAACGCGCCATATACCACCGAGATACCGGTAAGAATCAAGAAAATCCAAGATAATTCATTAGCGGCGAAAGGCATCAGATAGATTGCCACACGGAAACATCCGTAGCCTCCCAGCTTCATCAACACACCCGCATGGAGCATTGACACAGCGGTAGGAGCTGAAGCGTGACCGTCGGGGCTCCAAGTGTGGAACGGGAACATAGCTCCAAGCACTCCGAATCCCACGAATGTCATGGGGAAAAGGAAATACTGCCAGTTATGGTCGATAGCGTCATTAGCGCGGATCTCAAGCAAGTTCATAGTCAGCTGTCCGCCTTCGGGAGCCGAGTGATAATAAATACCGAGGATACCGAGCATGAGGAATGCCGAGCCGCCCATAAGCATCAAGGTGAGTTTCATCGCTGAATACTCCTTTCTGCCCGTGCCCCACAATCCGATCAGGAGGTACATCGGGATAAGAGCCACCTCATAGAACATGAACATGGTGAAAAGGTCGATCGAAATAAAGAATCCGAACACTCCGGTCGACAACAGAATCAACCAAAGGAAAAAGTCCTTGGGAAGAGGGGTAATTTTCCATGAAGCGAACGAGCCCGCAAACACTATGATGGCTGAAAGCAGAAGCATCACCACCGAAATCCCGTCGACACCCACCGCAAGATGAATGTTGAGCGGACGGAACCACATCCATGATCCTGTATAAAGCATGATATCATTGACTCCCGCTGCGCGCAACTGCAGGAAGTCAACAGTCAGATAGACTGACAACGCCACCAATGCCGATGATCCTACAACGGCGACAGCGCGTATCTGCTTCATGTCTCTGCACAGGAAGAGCAATCCGAGCATCACCAACGGGATGACTACGAAATATATCAATATGTTAGAAAATATCATAATTACTATATTTTATTTGCACTTTTAATTATTACAGAAGACATAGCCACACGATTGATGCCATAACGAGCGCTCCGACAAGATAGAGCCACACGTACATCTGAACATTTCCCGACTGAAGCCCCTTGATCGCCGACGACGTTTTCTGGGTAACAGTTGCAAACATATCCATTGTTCCGTCGATGATGTGGCGGTCAAACCATGCGATCGGCTTGCATATTCCGTTGAATATGATCTTATGGGTGATGAACAGATAAAGCTCATCCCAATAGAAGCGGTGGAAACACCAGTTCCAAAGCGCGGGAAGCGCGTTCTTGAACTTCGCAGGCAGAGGATTCTCCTTGCGATACATCACCGTGGCAAGAGCGATGGCGAGAATTGCCACAGCAAGCGAAATCGCCGCAACCGACCAATTGAGGTGCTCAAGATTGGTGAAGAATGAAACATGGTCAAACATCGGCTTGCCGTTCCACGTAACGAGATTCCCGAAAGGAACGAATCCGGCAACACATGAAACCACCGAAAGGATAACCAGCGGAAGCGTCATCGTCCAAGTCTGGTCATGGGGAGCATGATGTCCTTCGGGAGTCTTATGCTCTTTCCACCAGAAGATAAGATAATAAAGACGGAACATATAGAATGCGGTCAAACCGGCAACAGCCGACATCCACACATACCATAGCATCGAGTTGCCGAAACATGCCGTCAGAATCTCATCCTTAGAGAAGAATCCTGCGAAGGGGATGATACCGGCTATTGCAAGACAGCCAATAAGGAAGCTGATGTGAGTGATCGGCATATATTTGCGGAGTCCGTGCATCTCGGTATAATCATTCGAGCCGATAGCATGGATGATTGCCCCGGCGCAAAGGAACAGTAGCGCCTTGAACATCGCATGGGTGAACAAGTGGAACATTCCCGCCATATATCCTATGCCGTGATGGAACTCAGGGCGAGCCACGCCGAGCGAAACCATCATGAACGCAATCTGTGAAATTGTAGAGAACGCGAGAACACGTTTGATATCGATTTGCGTGCAAGCCACCATCGCTGCATAGAATGCCGTCAACGCGCCCACAACCGTGATAATTTCAAGCGAGGTCACTTCCATCAGATAAAGCGGGAACAATCGAGCCACAAGATACACACCCGCAACCACCATTGTCGCAGCATGGATAAGAGCCGAAACAGGAGTGGGACC
>WFMA01000070.1 GCA_009177195.1 Bacteroidales bacterium
TCAAGACACCCCTTGATAAAGGGAATATTTTTCTCGATGATAACTTTCATATAGCGAAATTCCAAAGGTAGATACCGCCATAGATGATGATGAAACACACCACCGGAAAGTAGCCGCGCTTCATCTGGTTGATGGCGAAGAAATGTCCTATCTGCACCGCCGTGCAGCAGTTGAGCATGGGGATATAGATGAACCAGTGGGTGTAATCGACAAAAAGCATCAACACCGTCGTCACCGAAAGAATTGTCCAGAAACCGTTGTAGGCTCGCGCCCTGGCATTGTAGCCGTAAATCTTGATGAGATTCCACACCCCGAGCACACACCCTATAATCAGGGTGACTGCCGTATAGACGATAATCTGAATCAGCTCATTGAGGTCGAGCACTTCAAGAACCCCCGTCATCTGGGGCAACTTGAATTCCAACGGGTTGATGACTCCGAAGCCCACGAGAATCCACAGCGGAGTGACAATGCCGAGAATCATCGCCAGAACACCCTTGAAAGAAAGGCAGCGCATCTGAAGGATACCTGCGAAAAACGCCGCCATATAGGCAAGATAGGCGTAGTCGGAAAGCGATCCGAAAGCAAGAATGCAGAACACGAGATAGATGCTGCGAGTGCGTTCAGGCTTCTGGAACGAGGCATAGAGCGGAATGACGGCAAGCAGCACAAGCAAGCAGAGCAGGGAGCCGTCAGACACCTGTCCCAACACCGACGGCTGCGCGCACTGCATGATGACAAATGTCCCGGCAAAAAGGGGCGACACCGTGCGCAAAAGATTGAAGCGCCGGTTGATGTAGATGAGCAGAAACGCCTGCAGGGCGCAGATGGCGAGCGCGGCGAAAAGCGACAGCTCGGCATCGGGGATCCACTCATTGAAAGATGGGAAGCCAAATCCGTCATTAGCCGTCACCGGGGTCACGGCTCCCGCATAGAAAGCGATGACCGCAGCGACAAAAGACACGCAAAGCATTATGAAAAATGCATTGCGTGACAATACGAACCGGGTTACATCCTGCTCTTTCAAGAATCTTATTTTTTATAGTTCAATAAGTCCTGACCGATATCGCGGCGGCTGTACTTGCCGTCGAAATTGATGCGTGATATATTTTCGTAGCTTTTTGCGAGAGCGTCGGCAACAGTGTCGCCGTAGGAGCTGACCGACAGCACTCGTCCCCCCGAAGTGAGTATATTTTCCCCGTCAGCCTTTGTGCCGGCATGGAACACGATGCTGCCGTCGACCTGTTCAAGCCCCGAGATGAGCTTGCCCTTTTCATAGCTTCCGGGGTAGCCACCCGAAACCATCATCACAGTCACGGCAGGACGGGGATCGATGTTAAGGGGCAGAGAGCCGAGATCGCCATTAGCTGCCGCTACCATCAGTTCAAGCAGGTCGCTGTCCACGCGCAGCATCACAGCCTCGGTTTCAGGGTCGCCCATTCTCACGTTGTATTCAATCACCATCGGCTCGCCGTCCACGTTGATAAGTCCCAGAAAGATGAAGCCGCGATAGGTGATGCCGTCGGCGGCAAGCCCCTTCACCGTCGGCTCGATGATGCGCTGACGCACTTTCTCCATGAACTCGTCATCGGCAAACACCACGGGGCTTACGGCTCCCATGCCGCCGGTGTTAAGACCGGTGTCGCCCTCACCGATGCGCTTATAATCCTTCGCCACGGGGAGCACACGGTAATCCTTGCCGTCGGTAAGGACAAATACCGAACACTCGATGCCCGAAAGGAATTCCTCGATCACAACAGTAGCCGACGACGCGCCAAACATTCCTGAGAGCATCTCTTTCAACGCCGCCTTAGCCTCGTCGAGGTCATTGATGATGAGCACGCCCTTTCCTGCTGCGAGCCCGTCGGCTTTAAGCACGTAGGGCGCCTTGAGGGTTTCGAGGAAGCGATAGCCCTCCTCGATAGTGTCGGCGGTAAAACTGCGATAGCGCGCTGTGGGAATGCCGTGGCGTTCCATGAACTGCTTGGCGAAATCCTTGCTTCCCTCCAGAGCGGCTCCCGCCCGGCTGGGACCAACGACAAGAATGCCGCGCTCATTGAAATAATCGTAAATACCCTTAACGAGAGGATCCTCGTTGCCGGCAACGATAACCGAAATATCATTAGCCTTGACAAATTCCTCGATAGCCGGAAAATCGACAGGCGAGATGTTGACATTCACGCCATATTGCGGAGTGCCGCCGTTGCCCGGAGCGATGAAGAGTTTTCCGAGACGGGGGCTTTGGCTCATTTTCCACGCAAGTGCTGACTCACGGCCACCCGAGCCCAGCAACAGGACATTTACTTTATTCATCATGCAGTTGGTTTATGTGTGATTTTATTGATTTTCGTTATTTTCCCCGCTATCGGCGTTGCCCGACTTCCACCCCTTGCGCTTTCTCATAGCCGGGAGCGAAGGCTGCCTGCCGATGATGCTCTTGAGCGCCTGTTCGTTGCGGCGGATTGCAAGCGGATTGTCGGAATTGACGGGAGCCGGCTTGGCAGGGCGCTCGTCTCTTGCCGAATCACGGCGGCGGTCATCACCGCCGCGCCCGAAGGGACGCTTCTTATATTTCTCCTCAAGGGGGCTGCGGCGACGCTCTTCCCTGCCGCGCTCATCCTTGAAACGCGGCGTGCGGCGATCATCGTCACGGAAACGGCGGTCCTCCTTCTTGAAGCGGCGGTCGCCCCGGTCTTCACGACGGTCATCACGGAAGCGGTCGCTGCTCTTGAAGCGCTCGCCGCCACGGCGGCTATCCTTGAAACGTGACTTGCGGCGGTCCTCGAAATCGTCACCGTCGCGCTCTTCCACAAACTTGCGTCCGCTCTTTCCGCCGAAACCGCGCTTGCGGGCGTCATTGCGCCACTCGGCTTCGGAGAGACGGCGCTGAGGCGCGCGTTTTGTATCTTCGGCACGCTTGTTCAGGGTGTTGCCCTCCTTTCGGAAGCTCTTGTAATCGCCCTCGAAAGTTATGTATTCGCGAAGCTCGCATTCAAGCGAGCCGTTAAGAATCTGCATTTTCACCGAGGGGGTGAGCCCGATGCGGTTAAAATACTCCTCCTTATATCCTATAATCCATGAATGATAGCCCTTGAAAACTCGTTTCAACTTGTTTCCGAGCAAGCTGTAGAGCCCCTCCATGTCATCGACCGAAATGCGTTCGCCGTATGGGGGATTGGTGACGAGCACCCCATCCTCGGGAGCCGACTCCCATTGCGACAACGGCTTTATCTCAAGCTGCACATATTTTGCCACGCCGGCTTGCTTGACATTCTTCTCGGCGATGGAGATAGCCTTGGGCGAGATATCGGCGCCGATGATGGGCACCTCCACGTCGCGCTCGTTGGAGTCATCATTGTAAAGGCTTTCAAAAAGCTCCTCGTCGAAGTCGTTCCAATGCTCGAAAGCGAAGCTCTTGCGATAGACTCCGGGATTGATGTTGGCGGCGATAAGGGCGGCTTCGATAAGGAATGTGCCCGAGCCACACATGGGATCGACAAACGGCACGTCGCCCTTCCATCCGCTCATGAGGATGATGCCGGCGGCGAGCACCTCGTTGATGGGCGCCTCGGTCTGAGCCACTTTATAGCCGCGCTTGTGGAGCGACTCGCCCGACGAGTCGAGCGACAGGGTGACACGGTTTTCATCGATGTGGACATTTATCATCACATCGGCGTCCTGAAGACGTACGCCCGGACGGCAGTCGGCGCCGAAACGGTCTTTGAAAAAATCGACTATTCCGTCCTTCACGCGGTAGGTGACGAAACGCGAATTGGTGAAAATGTCGGAATTCACCACCGGATCTATGGAAAAGGTTTTGTCGGGCGACATGATGGCAGTCCAGTCAAAGTCCTTGGTCATCTCATAGAGAGCGTCAGTGTCGTCGGCAGTGAATTTCACTATCGGTTTCAGAATTCTCAGCGCCGTGCGGCAGCTCAAATTGGCTTTATACATAATCTCCTTGTCGCCTTCAAAAGAGACCATGCGTCGTCCGACGGTCACATTCTTCGCTCCTATCGCGCGCAATTCGCCGGCGAGAATATCCTCAAGACCCTGAAAGGTTTTTGCAACCATTTCGTAAGTTTCGGTTTTCATCAATTCTTTAGTCTTAATATGTTATTAGCTTTTGCCTGTATAATTCTTTCTCCCGGTTCAACATCTTGAGTGACCCACACGTTACCACCGATTACCGCATTGTCGCCAACCGTTATGCGCCCCAGAATGGTGGCGTTGGAGTAGATGACCACGTTGTTGCCGATGATGGGGTGGCGCGGCACACCCTTGACCGGATTGCCGTTTTCGTCGAGATCGAAGCTCTTGGCTCCGAGCGTCACTCCCTGATAGATTTTCACGTTGTTTCCCACGATAGCCGTGGCGCCG
This sequence comes from Bacteroidales bacterium, assembly GCA_009177195.1. GTDB lineage: Bacteria > Bacteroidota > Bacteroidia > Bacteroidales > Muribaculaceae > Muribaculum. Next base: position 4,381 of record WFMA01000070.1, read on the forward strand.
ATTACGATACCTGTCCCATGGTCGATGGTGAGCGACTCGCCGATGGTGGCTTCGGGATGAATGTCGACACCCGTCAACGAGTGAGCCTGCTCGCTTATCATCCTCGGCAGGACCGGCACGTCGAGCTTCACGAGCTCATGGGCGATGCGGTAATGACATATAGCGCGGATGCCGGGATAGCAATAAATCACCTCGCCCACTGAAAGGGCGGCGGGGTCGCCGTGATAGGTGGCGATGGCGTCGGTCTTTAGAACGCGCCTCAACTCGGGCAAGCGGCTTATGAAGATGTCGGCTTTCTCCTCGGCAACGCGCCGCGCGTCGAAAATAGAGCCGTTCAGGCTTATACCGGCATGAATCTGATGGGCAAGGCAGCGGTGAAGCTTCTCGATCCACACCCCCATGAAGTCACGGATGTTTTCACACCCGGCATCATGGTCGCCGAAATATCCCGGAAAAACGATGGCGCTGGTAAGATCCACAATTTGCCGCGCCGCTTCATGGGAAGGAAGAGGACCGCGGTGACAAAGCGAGGCGCATATACCGTCAAGACTCTCTTGCGATGAAAGAGTGTCGGCAGCGTCCCGCAGGATGTCGTCATGATGTCGGTTGTCAGAACTCATAAAATATTATGCAAATTTACACGAAAAACTCTTACCATACAACAAATAATCTCACAGAAGATTTTCAAATTACACGTGAAAGGCTTCGCAGTACGGCAGAAAATCCTTATTTTTGTCAGGTTAATTTGAATCATTATGAAAATAGCGATAATAGGATATGGCAAAATGGGCAAAGCCATCGAAAGCATAGCCCTGCAACGCGGACATGAAATAGTGTGTAAAATCGACGCCGACAATCAGAACGATTTCGACTCGGAAGCATTTGCCGCTGCCGACGTGGCTATTGAATTCACCACCCCGGCGACAGCCGTCGCCAACTACAAGCGCGCGTTCTCGCGCAGAGTGCCGGTAGTGTCGGGCAGCACGGGATGGCTCGCCTCGATGCCCGAAATCAAAAAAATGTGTGAAGCAGGCGAAGCCACTTTCTTCTGGACCTCCAACTTCTCGCTGGGCGTGAACATCTTTTTCGCGGTCAACAAGTATCTCGCCTCGCTCATGGCGGGACTGCCGCAATACACCCCCTCGATGACCGAGATACACCACATCCACAAGCTCGACCATCCCAGCGGCACGGCAATCACCCTCGCCGAAGGAATCATGGACAAGGACAACCGCATAAAGAGCTGGACCGAAGCCGATGAATGCGCCCCCGAGCAGCTCCACATCACCGCCGAGCGCGAGGGCGAAGTGCCCGGAACCCACATAATCAACTGGGACAGCGAAGCCGACTCGATCACTATCGAGCATCGCGCCAAGTCGCGCATGGGATTCGCTCTCGGAGCAGTGATAGCCGCCGAGTGGACCTGCGGCAAAAAAGGATTTCTCACGATGGACGAGATGATGCGCAGCCTCATCGCCAATCCGTCGCTCCTCGACATCATAAAATAAACGCAATGACAACGAAACCATCTTTTTCCGACGATTTCAAGCGCAGAGTCAAGGAAGTGAAGCCCACCCGCTGGATACGCTTCACCATCGTGGCTCTCATTTTCATAGCCTGGGTGGCATGGCTTGGCAGCTGGTGGGTGCTCATCTTCCTGCTGCTGCTCTTCGACATCTACATCACCGGCTACATTCCTCTCACGTGGTGGAAAAAAAGCAAAAGCAAGACAGTGCGCTCGGTAATGAGCTGGGTCGACGCAATCCTCTATGCGCTAGTGCTGGTCTATTTCGTGTTCACTTTCATAGGGCAGAATTACCAGATACCGTCGTCGTCGCTTGAAAAATCGCTTCTCGTGGGCGACTACCTGTGGGTGAACAAGACCGCCTACGGACCGCGCGTGCCGATGACCCCCATCCATTTCCCGCTCGCGCAACACACGCTGCCCATCATCAACACCAAGAGCTATATCGAAAATCCCCAGTGGAAATACAAGCGCCTAAAAGGACTCGGCAAGGTGGAACGCGGCGATATCGTGGTGTTCAACTTCCCCGCCGGCGACACCGTGGCGACAAAAATGGAGAACCCCGACTACTACACGCTGGTGAACATGTTCGGGCGATTCGCTGTCCATAACAACAAGGAGCAATTTGGCGACATCATCTATCGCCCCGTTGACCGCAGGGAAAACTACGTGAAGCGCGCCGTGGGGCTCCCCGGCGAGACAATATCGATTGTCGACGGAGTGATTCACATCGACGGCGAGCCTATTCCGCAGCCTAAAAACGTGCAGTTCAACTACTTTTTCCAGCTCAAAGACGGCACTATGACCGGCGAAGACTGGGACAAGCTCGGTATCAGCATGGATGACCGCCACATGGTTCCCCTCTCGGTGGAGGATATTGAAAACGTAGCCTCCAACGGATTCACCGTGCGCGAAGACGGCTCTGTTCCCCCCATCTATGCCGCGCCGCTCACCCCGGCGATGGTTGAGACGCTCGAAGCCGACCCCCGTGTGAGCAACGTGATGAAGGTTCCGGCATCGGAATCGACTCCGCTGTTCCCTGAAAACGTGTCGGCGGGATGGACCCGCGCCGATTACGGCGAGCTGTGGATACCCAAGAAGGGCGCCACTATCGAGCTCACGCCGCGCAACTGGGAGATTTACAATCGCTGCATCCGCAACTATGAGGGGCACAATGNCGCNTACATAAANGACGGCGTGGTCTATATNGACGGAAAGCCCGCNAAAACCTACACCTTCNACATGGACTATTATTTCATGATGGGCGACAACCGCGACAATTCAGCCGACTCGCGCTACTGGGGTTTCGTGCCCGAGGACCACATCGTGGGCAAACCCTGGAGGGTGCTCGTCTCCTTCGACAAGGACAAGAATCTGTTCAACGGAGGCATCAGATGGAACCGAGTGTTCAAAGCGGCAAATCCCGATAAAGAGTGACGGCATGGGAGAATACCCTCTCGTCATGTTTCCCGATAAAACCCTCACGCTGCCTCCGGTCTACTGCGGCAGCGTGAGGCGCTATGCGGCAATCGCCGCTTTCGGCAATTCGGTCGTCGACGCGTCGCGCCGCTTCAACAAGCGCGAGAAGGACACGCACCGCTGTGTGATCAGCGGTCCCAACGGGATTCAGCGCCTCACCGTTCCGCTTGAAAAACCTGCCGAATGGCATTCGACCCGATTGTGTGACGTGAAGGTGTCGACCCACGGTGAATGGTGGAACGTGCATTGGGGCGCGATATGCTCGGCTTATGGACGCACACCTTTTTTCGAGTATTACGCCGACGAACTGCTGCCGGCATTCACCGGTAAAATAGAATCGCTGGTGGAACTCGACGGGATGATAGACAGTTTCTGCCGCCGCGCACTTGGAATCAAAGAAGCAGCCGACACAGCGCCCGCAACGGGGGATGTGACGCATCGGATGCCTGAAATGACCGACGCGCCTTATTATCAGATATGGGCTGACCGCTTCGGATTTATTCCCGATCTCAGCGCGCTCGACCTCATTTTCAATATGGGACCCGAATCGCCGTTGGTGATTCAACGCATGCTCGCCGGCTCCAAATAGACCGACAACACACAAATAATCAATTTATTAAGACGACATCGCATGCGATGTCCCTACTTTTTGGGGGCGCGCTTGGGTTTGCGCTTGAAGCGCATGGGCTTTTTTCCTCCGCCCGACGGCTTTGAACGTCTCCTTTCGGGACGATACTGAGGGGTTTCGCCAAGTTCTTCAGGCACCCGGTCCTTGCGCACCTCATAGCCGAGGAAACGCTCGATGGAGCCGAATTTCACTTGATCGCGCTCGTTTACAAGGGTCACCGCCTTGCCGTCGGCATTGGCTCTCGCCGTTCGACCTATGCGGTGGATGTAATCCTCCGCTTCACGGGGCACATCATAGTTGACCACCATTGAAATATCGTCAATGTCTATACCGCGCGCGAGGATGTCGGTGGCTACAAGCACGTCGATGCGTCCCGCCCTGAAATCGAGCATCACATTGTCGCGCTCGTTCTGCTCGAGATCGGAATGCATCTCGCCGGTCTTGATTTTGCTGCGGCGCAACTCGCGGGTGAGCTCTTTCACGGCGAGCTTCGATGCGGAAAAGACAATCACACGCTTGGAGTGGAAGGTCTTGAGGAGGTATTTCAGGATAGGGGTCTTCTGCGGATCGTAGCACACGTAAGCCGACTGGTCGATTTTTTCAGTGGGCCGCGACACGGCGAGCTTCACCTCGGCGGGATTTTTGAGTATCGCCTTGGCGAGTTGCTGGATTTTAGGGGGCATTGTGGCTGAGAACATGAGAGTTTGCCTCGACTCGGGAAGCTGCTTCACGATCTGCATGATGTCGTCGTAGAATCCCATGTCGAGCATTCGGTCTGCCTCGTCGAGAATGAAATAGGACACCTTCGACAAATCGACATATCCCATATTCAGGTGGGCGAGCAAGCGTCCCGGCGTAGCGATTACCACGTCGGCGCCAAGTTTAAGCCCCCGCTGCTGCTGCGCGAAGCCGGCGCCGTCGGTGCCGCCATATATAGCCACGCTGTTGATGGGCACAAAATAGGCGAAACCCTCCATCTGGCGGTCGATTTGCTGCGCCAGCTCGCGGGTGGGAGCCATGACGATGCAATTGACGGCATCTTCCGGAACAGGCTCGTCGACAAGGCGGTCGATGACCGGAAGAAGGTAGGCGGCGGTTTTTCCCGTGCCTGTCTGGGCGACCGCTATGAGGTCGCGACCGTCAAGAATCACGGGGATGGCATTTTCCTGAATGGGTGTGCATTCATTGAAGTTCATCGCATCAAGCGCGTCAAGGATATCATCACTGAGGTCCAGCTCGTCAAATCTCATAATTTTCTTAAATTCTCATGTTCAAGGACAAAGATACGAAATAAAAAGCGATTTTTATGTAACTTTGCGCCGATATGAATAAGAAGAAGACCATCTGGGATCTCCACCGCCTTAGCGCGGAAGAGTTCAAGCAAGCTCCGAAGCTGCCCATCGCGGCGGTGCTCGACAACGTGAGAAGCCTTAGCAACGTGGGCGCCGTGTTGCGCACATGCGATGCCTTTGCCGTTGAAAAAGTGATGCTTTGCGGGGTCACGGGTACTCCTCCGTCACCTGAAATCCACAAGACCGCCCTCGGCGCGGAGGACTCGGTGGACTGGCGGCACTATGACAACACTCTCGACNCTCTCAACGNGCTTANAGCCGANGGCTACACGATATGCGCGCTTGAACAGGTCGACGGCAGCATCTCGCTCGAACAATTCGAGCCTCAGCCGGGGAAGAAATATGCCATCGTTGCGGGACATGAGGTGAACGGAGTGGCTCAGGAGGTGGTCGACGCCGCCGACATCTGCCTGGAGATTCCCCAATTCGGCACAAAGCACTCGCTCAACGTGTCGGTGAGCGCGGCGATAGCCTTGTGGCATCTCTTTTCAAAAATGATATAATCCAATATTCTGTTTAAGGCTCCTCGACGATCACTTGCGAGTTCATGTAAGGGCGGTGATTGATGTAGAGCCCCGCCACNTTGTTGGCGANGNNGTCAANGACAAGAGCGGGATAATCGNAAAAATCANTGAGGCGGTNGNGAAGANCGATGTCGAGCACTCCCGGAAGCAACCGTTTCTTGACCACTACATTTTTAGGGCGATCAAGGGAGTTGACAATAATCCATGCCTGAGGGGCGATTTTTTCAATTAGCGTGGTGTCGCCTTCGATTTTAAGTTTCAACAACGACTCGGGGTATTTCTTTAGATAAGGCTTGCCGGGGTTGTCGGCGCGTTCAGCCACCACCCAACCGCTGTCGTAACAGAAGCTTTTCCCGTCGTCCTTGCAAGCCATCGCATCGGGAATCACGATTATGCCGTCGGTCGATTCGTGATACAATTTCGTTATCAAAGAATACTTGGCATAGTTGGACAGCGCAAGCCGGCGTTCATGCACGGCGGTAATGACGCAAACAATAGCAACAATAGAGGCAAGCAGCATCGGTTTCCTGATTTTTGACCCGAATCCGAAGGCAATGAGCGTCAAAAAAATATTAGCAGGAACAAGAAGGCGCGGAAAACTCACGAACTTCAAGACGACGGCAAACAGCAACGTGAAGGGCACCGCACCTATCATGAGCATATATTCGGGCGACTGCGATGAAGCAGTCAGCGGCTTGATATTTTTTCGCCCGACAAGAATCAGACACAGCGTCAGCACAGCCATAGGCAAGCCGATCCATATATTTTTCAACACACTGGAATTTCCGCTATTGACCTCACCAAGCCTTTCGTAATTGCCGGGGGCGCCGACCACAAGCAGAGCGCCGACAAAGAAACCTGCTGCAAGAACCCACTGCATCGTGTCNAGCTTAAAGCGCCTCAANAGAATCCAAACCGCCAANGCCCCGGCAAGCGGCACGGAGAAAGCCTCCTGAGAANTNCCGNCAATGACACTGACCANAAACAGCACCGCAAGNGCCGGGAACGACCTCCTTTTTCTGATTGAAAACAGATTGAGCCACAAGAGGATGACCGTGCCCATCCACAGGTAGTTGATCAAAAACGGCGGATCAAACGGTAGCGACGCAAGAATGAGATACATGACCACCGAAACCATGAACACACGGAAGGGCTCATCCATCTTTATTTTAGCAAGACGCAGAGCCAAGAGAATAAACACCAGGCACACGACGGCATTGCACAATTCAAAAACAGGACGCTCGGTGAGCCCGCAAAAAATCTGGACTATTGACTGACAGAAGAATCGTCCGCTCCAGGTCATATAATGAGCCTGTTGTGACGCCAACAAAGTCCCGAAGCCGTCAATCTTCTGATGGGGATCGCTGCCGTCCATCTCAAATTTAAGAGCGAAATAAGTAGCATCGGAGGTCCAGAACGAAATCATCGATATGTAGAACACGAATCCCACAAAGAGAAGGATCACGCTCCACGACACCAGTTTTAGTTTAGACACGTTTTGCATAGCTGCAAAAGTAAATCAAATCAGGGAAAACGGCAAGCCAAACGCCGACTAAATCCAACCACCTGTTTAAAAGCCGCCGAAACGACTATCGTCGCAACGACTGCAACAGCAAATGCCACCACATAAGAGGGAGTGAGCGCATAATGCGAGCATATCCGCGCCATCATGGCGATGACCGAAACATGCACAAGGTAGAATTCAAATGACAACGCTCCGAGCCACAACAGGCAGCGCCCTTTAAGAGCCGAGCTGACAGCTCCTGAAGCGGAATCAGCCACGGCAAAGACAATAATCACCGCCCCGCAAGGAATCCAAAAGAATGATGCCGTGGCGTAACGCTCAGGAATATAGGGATACGCCACGCAGGAGCCTACCACAAGCGCCAACGCCGCTATTTCAAAAAGCGTAGCAACGCCACTCGACAACCGAGCCTGCGATAACGCTTTGAACAGCCTTGCCAACAGAATACCAATGCAAAAATCAAGCAACCGCAGCGGAGGAAATACGTATAGAACCCAGTTGACCTTATCGGCGGGAACAACCGGAACAAGCACTGCGAGGTAGAGACCCGCCACCACCGCCACAACGACTGCCAACACGCTGCGCCGGCATCCGAATATCGCTCTTTTAAGCAACGGAAACAATGCGTAAAGCAGAAGCAGGTCACTCAGAAACCATGCCACGGGATTGGCTCCGAAGTAAACTTCACGGCAAGGAACCCAACTTTGAACAAGCGCAAGCGAAGTCACCGTCGTAACGCCGTTGAAGCCCCACGGCATGCATACAAACGCCAGCAACAACGCCAACAAATGAGCCGGATAGATTCTGGCGAGACGTTTCCTCATAAATATACCTCCCCAATTAACTGCGCAGCAGGAAGATGTGAGTGAAAGAACAAATCCGCTAAGCATGAAAAAGAAGCACACACCGATGTCGCCTCCGCAGTCCCAATAACTGCTCCCGTCCCACGAAAAATGGGATATGAAAATGAGAAAAATAAATATAAATCTCAATGATTGAAGCGATTCTATGTGATGGACCCTTGCTTTCTCCATGCCACAAAGATAGCAACAATTAAATTAAAAACTCATCTATCCCGTCATTTTTAAGCCAACGCCCTACTCGGTTAAAGATTGTTAAATAGAGTTTCGTTGTCAGAACTTCATTTTCTGAAGTAGAGTTATAATTACATTAAACGCCATTTATTTATGAGATCACTACCTTTACTCGGGACACTGCTTGCCACGGCAATGTGCGCGCCTCTCGGCATCGAGGCTTCTAACGACACACCTGAAAAATATCTTGAGAAAGATATGCCCGAAAACTGGGCTTACAACGAATATTTCACCCAGAACATCCCTACCGACGANTGCTGGTGGAAGACATTCGAAGACCCGTGTCTTGACTCACTGATCAACGAGGGGGTCGAGAACAACTATAACGTGGCAATAGCCGCACACAGAATAAAAATAGCGTCGCAAGCGGTCAANCAGGCTCGCGCGGCATATTTCCCGACGGTCAATCTCAGCGGAGGATGGCANAAGTCAAGAAATTCAGGCGGACTGGGCGATAAAATGACCGACGCTTCCACTGCCGACTATTTCTCNCTCGGGCTNAACATGAACTGGGAGATAGACGTGTTNGGTAAAATCACCTCCAAAGTTAAATCGAGCAAAAGCGCCTACGACGCCACAAGAGCCGAGTATGCCGCCGTGATGACGGCATTGTGCGCCAATATCGCAAAATCNTACGTGACCCTGCGCATGTATCAGGCGGAAAGACAGGTGGCGATGGAGCATATAANCTCACAAGGAAAAATAGTGAAAATCACTGAAGCGCGCCATGAAGCGGGACTCGCCTCAATGCTCGACGTGGCTCAGGCGCGAGTGGTCTATTACTCCACTCAGGCTTCGGTCCCGGGGCTTGAATCAGCTATCCACACGACAATCAATTCCCTCGCAATACTTACCGGGGTGTATCCCGACTCAATTTATAAGCGGCTGGAAGTAGCGCGCGAGCTGCCTGACTACCGTCAGATTATTCCCGTTGGCGCCCCCGCTCAGCTGTTGCGCCGCCGTCCCGATATCGTTGAAGCTGAATTTCAACTCGCGCAGTATGCCGCTCAGCTGGGTATCGCCAAAAAGGATTTCCTTCCCACCTTGTCGCTAAACGCGTCGATCGGGACAGCCGCCCACGATGCCGGCAATCTCTTCAAGAATCAGACATTCACTTATACGATAGCGCCTACACTGAGCTGGACCCTGTTTGACGGTCTGTCGCGACGCGCCAACATGATTTCGGCGCGCGAGCAGATGGAAGTCGGCATCGACAATTACAATCTCACCGTCATGACAGCTGTCGAAGAGGTCGACAACGCTATATCGACCTACATGGCATCGCTGAAAAACATCGACGTGCTCGACGATGTGATAGACAACAGCCGCCAGTCGCTCGACCTCTCTCTCGATCTCTATAAAAAAGGGCTCAATCCGTTCACCGACGTAGTGACCGCCCAAATGAACTATCTGAGCTACCAGAACTCCATCATCGAGTCAAAAGGCAAAGCCCTCTCGGCTCTCATTTCCCTGTATGAAGCCCTCGGCGGCGGCTGGGATCCCAATCAAATGTAACTAAACTTATAAAAACACAACATGTATATGAGTACCGTCAAATTATATCATAGCGCGGTTGCCGCAGCAATCGCCTTGACAGTAAGCAGCTGCTCAGGCAAAAAGAGTGAANTCGCAACNGAATCAGTNCCNGCGATAGATGTCGCCGCGCCTGTGGTAGACTCAATNGTNCTTTATAAAAGTTATCCCGGNTACGCATCNGCNACAAGCACCGCCAAGGTGGTGGCGCGAGTGAACGGCACGCTGCTCACCAAGCAATATTCAGGCGGCGATCTCGTGCAAAAAGGACAGGTGCTCTACACGATAGAATCGACCAACTATGCCGACGCCGTCAACCAGGCNCGCGCCGCGCTCTCNAAAGCCGAAAGCGAATACCAGTATGCCACAAATCAATANACNGCGATGAAAAANGCGCTTGAAAGCGACGCNGTGGCNCAGATCGANGTNATNCAGGCTCGCAGCAACATGGAGACCGCCGAAGCGGCGATAAAGACAGCCAAGGCGGCGCTCAACACCGCCTTGACCAACTTGAGCTACTGCACGATAACAGCACCTTTCACAGGGCATATCGACAGCGGAACAACCGACGTTGGCAACTACATCAACGGCTCGGGCAGCCCATACACTCTCGCAACCGTATATGACGACTCCAAGATATCGATAGCTTTCGCCATCGAAGAGAAGCAGTATGAAAAAATCATGGGCGATATAAAGACACCCATCGGGCACTCCCTTTACGACAGCATTCCCCTGTCATTCAGCGAACCGCTCGCCCACGAATATGCCGGCACCCTCAGCTATGAGTCTCCTACGGTCGACAAATCGACCGGTACGCTCACTTTAAAGGTGAGAACCGAAAACCCCTACGGCGAGATACGCAACGGAATGTATGTCAACATCCATCTTCCATTTGGCGAAAACAACAACGCCATCCTCGTGAAGGACGCGTCAATAGGCACTGACCAGCTCGGCAAATACCTCTATGTGGTAAATGACTCGGACAAGGTGGTCTATACTCCTATTAAAACCGGCGATTTATATAATGACTCCCTGCGAGTGGTGACCGAAGGAATCGGACCCGACACCCGCTATGTGACCTCAGCCCTGCTTAAAGTGCGCGACGGGATGCAGGTAAAACCGGTGATGGTAAAATAACGCGCTCCGTTTCATTCTCACAACCACTCGACTATGTTTTCAAAATTTTTCATCGACCGCCCCATTTTCGCCACCGTCCTGGCGATAATAATGGTATTTGCGGGTCTAATCACAATCCACNCGTTGCCGGTAGCCCAATATCCCGACATCACTCCTCCAACCATAAGCGTTTCGGCATCTTATCCGGGAGCCGACGCTAAAACCGTGGCTCAAACAATCGGCGTTCCTATCGAGGAACAGGTGAACGGCGTGGAGAACATGCTCTACATGAGCTCCAATTCAGGCTCGGACGGCTCCTATAACCTGACGATAACATTTGAACAGGGAACTGACGTGGACCAGGCTGCGATAAACGTGCAGAACCGCCTCAGCGCAGCCGAGTCGACACTGCCCACAGCGGTAAAGGAACAGGGAATAACCGTCAACAAGCAATCGACCAACAATGTGCTCTTCTGTACCCTTGAGGGGGACAGCACGGGACGATATGACGCTTTGTATCTCACCAACTATGCCAACATAAATCTTGTCAACTCGCTGTCGCGAGTCAAAGGCGTGGGAGGCGTAGAGGCTTTCGGCGGAGGCGACTACAGCATGAGGGTGTGGCTCGATCCCGAACTGATGCGCGCCCGCGGAGTGACCCCGGCGGATGTCAGCNCCGCGATACANGCGCAAAACATGCAGGTGTCGGCGGGCGAAGTCGGCGCCGCACCCAATTCAGCGGGAAGCGCGTTTGAATTCACAATCGTTTCCCAAGGCGAACTCTCAAAAGCCGATGAATTTGCCAACATCATCATACGCAGCGACGGTAACGGAATCCTNCGCTTGAAAGATGTGGCAAAAATCGACCTCGGCAGCGCCAGTTACACAGCGACCACCCTTGTTTCAGGCAAGCAAGCGGCGCTCCTCGGCATAAAACAATTGCCGGGAGCCAACGCTCTCGACGTGTCGAAAGGCGCCCGCGCCGAGCTTGAACGCCTAAGCCAGTATTTCCCGCCGGGCGTGACCTACAGAGTTGTGCTCGACACATCGGACTACGTGACAGCNTCGATCGACGAAGTGCTCACCACCTTTGTAGAAACCTCGCTTATCGTGCTCATCGTGATTCTGCTCTTCCTGCAGAACTGGCGAGCCGTGATAATCCCGATGCTCACCATCCCGGTGTCGCTAATAGCCACGTTCGCCGTGATGAAGATAATGGGCTTCACGATAAACACGCTGACACTTTTCGGACTGGTGCTTGCGATAGCGATTGTGGTCGATGACGCCATTGTGGTGGTCGAAGACTGTTCCCGACTCGTCGACTCGGGCAAGCTGTCGCGCCGGCAGGCTGCTGAAAAAGCGATGCAGGAGCTGACGGGACCGGTTGTTGGCGAAGTGCTCGTGCTGCTGTCAGTGTTCATCCCCACGGCATTCGTGAGCGGCATAACGGGACAGCTCTACAAACAATTCGCGCTTACGATCGCAGTGTCGACCGCATTCTCAGGCTTTAACGCCTTGACNTTCACGCCGGCAATGTGCGCNCTGTTCCTCACTCCGCGCAACAAGAACTCCAAGAACCCCATCTATAAGGTGTTCAATATAGGCTATAACGCNACCGAGAACTTCTACAAGCGGTGCATCGGCAAGATGCTCAGCCATCCAGGAATTTCCCTGTCGGTGTTCCTCGGTATCGCGCTTATCGGTATCGTAGCCTTTCTCAAGTGGCCTACCAGTTATGTGCCTCAGGAGGACCAGGGCTATTTCGTGACCTCGGTACAGCTTCCGCAGGGCGCTTCGCTGGAACGCACACAAAAAGTTGTCAACGGGCTTTCCGAAGATATGCGCAAGCGACTGCCTGAAATCGCCGACGTGATGGCAATGTCGGGCTTCTCGATGATGGGTGGCGGCGCGTCGTCCAACATGGGAACCCTCATGGTGGTGCTCAAACCGTGGAAAGAACGAACGAAAAAGAGTCAGAGCGTGTTCGCGCTAATCGACAGCGTGAATGTGATCGCTTCAAAATATCAAGAAGCCGTGACCTTCTCGGTCAATCCGTCGTCAATCCCCGGACTTGGCATGTCGTCGGGTCTTGAAATGATGATACTCGACATCAACAACCACGGTGCCGCCGAGATGAAAAAAGCGCTCGAAAGCCTGAGCGAAGCAGCGAAAAATGATCCTAAAATCAAGTCGATCACATCGCTCTATCAAGGTACCGTGCCTCAATACAAACTGAACATAAACCGTGACCGCGCCGAGCTGCAGGGGCTTGAAATGAGCGACATATTCTCAACCCTGTCAGCCTACATGGGAGGTAACTATGTGAACGATTTCAATGATTTCGGAAGAGTGTACCAGGTGACATTGATGGGCGACGACTCAGCACGCGGAAGTATCGACGACATATCGAAGCTCAGCGCGCGCAATTCATCGGGAGAGATGGTTCCGTTCTCGGCATTCTCCACTATCGAGCAGGTGATGGGCGAGCCAAGCGCGTCGCGCTACAACATGTATGGAGCCGCATCGCTTACCGCAAATCTTGCCGACGGCGTTAGCTCAAGCGACGGTATAAAGGCGATGGAGGAACTCTTCACCCAGACCCTCGGAAACAATTACTCTTACGCATGGACGGGCGAAGCTTATCAGGAGACCCAATCGGGCACAACCATCACAGTGGTGTTCATTTTCGCAATCATCATGACTCTGCTCGTGCTTGCCGCCCAATATGAAAGCTGGACCGACCCGATTGCCGTGATCCTGTCGATGCCGGTGGCTATACTCGGAACAGTTCTGGGATGTATACTTATGGGGCAGAGCATCAGCATCTACACTCAGATAGGACTCATCCTGCTGCTGGGACTGTCGGCTAAAAACGCCATCCTCATCGTGGAATACGCCACCTACTTCAGGAAAGCGGGCTCAACGCTGGCGACTTCGGCTTTGAATGCGGGAGTGATAAGATTCCGCCCCATCATGATGACAGCGCTGGCATTCATCTTCGGAGTAATGCCGATGATGTTCGCTACCGGAGCTGGAGCCGAGAGCCGCATATCGTTGGGAACCGCCGTAGTCTTCGGAATGCTGCTTAACGCCATTCTCGGCACGCTGTTCGTTCCTAACTTCTGGGAACTGATGCAGCGCTTCCAGGAGAACGTGTTGTCGAAAGTGTTCCGGGACAGCGACACTGTTCCTACCGAAAAGAATTGACTTTGACGATTTTTTTCGCGAGCGGATACCAGAGATAGCCGTTGACGGTTTCCCCCGGAAACATCTCAGAGAGATGCCTCATGTAGCGTCTCACCTGGGCGAAGTATTTCTTGGGCTCCTCCTCGCCGAATTTAAAATCAATGATATCGATCGTTCCCGATTGTGTCCACACGACACGGTCGGGACGATATCGTTCAGAGCCGTTCTTACCGTCGACAATGAAAGGGCGCTCATTTAGCACTCTGACCACATTATCGAACCAACGGCTTACCGATTCCCGACTCAGCGCCTCGGTCAAGAAATTCTCATAGCTTTCCTCATCCTCCTCGGGGAGATTGCCGTTGACCACGGCTTTACGGACCGCGCGGTGAATATCGGCGGCAGTCCTTATGCGACTCATTATCCCGTGAAGCACGATGCCGCGCTGGCGTGGACGCGACATATCGGCGATGTCCTCAATGCAGCTCATGTCCCAGATGTGGGCATTGTCATAAGTGTAATAATCGGGAAGCGGAAGCATCCGCTCCTGCGCCTTACCCGCCGCAGGTCGGGTGGGGGAACCGAAACGCAGTCCGCCCTCCTCGGTCAAGGCATCTTTAAGCGCGGCTAAAGCTATCGACCCGGGGGCGACAGTCTCTTTCCAAGCATAGTCGGCTCGGGTAAAAGCATCCTCCATCAACTGGGAAACGGTGATTGACTTGCCGGCTTTAGGAGGAGTCTTGTAGCCTATTATAAGCTCTTTCGCAGCACGGGTAAAGGCAACGTAGGCGCGGTTCATCGTGTCGACCCATTCTTTGCGGCAACTCTCATTATATTGAGGCGACAGAGCGGTTGACGCCAAGTCGCTCGAGATGTTCAACGGCATAAACGGCGGCACGTCCTCCTGATTGAAATAAGCGCTTTCAAAGGGATTCCATGCAAGTTTGCCACTCTCGGGACGCAAATCAAACCAAATCAATCTCTTCCCCGAACTCAGCGTCCAGTCAACGAAAGGCACATGAACACATGGAAACTCCAACCCTTTGGACTTGTGGATGGTCATGACGCGCAATGCGTTCACCTCGGTAGGAGTGTCAAGAGCGGCATGTCGCCCGGATTCATCCCACCAAGCGATGAATGACTGCAAATCGGCGCCGGGACGTTCACAGAAATCGATGATCTTATCCTGAAACGCGCTTATGTACACATTTTCCGACTTGCAGAGTTCCGTCGACACGCAACGCTCAATTATGCGCTCGACAAGCGAAGGCAAACTGATACATTCCATATCGGCGGCATCCACCATTAGCCCGGAAATGTCGGCATCACCGGCAAACGCCGACGCAATCGCATCGGCTCGCGGCATCCCCTCGGCCGAGTAATATCGGAAACGCTTCTCGAATTCCTCGACGGTGAGACGCTCGGCGTTCTTTTCCCCGTCAGTTCCGGAACGATAGGAGTCTATAAACCTCATTACGGCAACTATGAGCTGAACGGCGCGAGCGCCGCCAATGATCAACGAGTCTTCCGACATCACCTGGAGCGACGACAGCTCGGGGTCGTTTATCTTATGCTGCAACAAGTACTCCACCACGCGAGCGCCTTCATTGCGGGTGGCGGTGAGGACGGTGATGTCGCCCTGCTTGTAACCCGCAGCCAACTGACGCTTTATTTCTTTCAGCATACAGCCGCGCGTTTCCTCGTCTTCATCGTAAGGGACGGCGGTGACA
>WFMA01000051.1 GCA_009177195.1 Bacteroidales bacterium
CCCGCAAACTGCGATTTTCACGGAGTGGAATACTACGAAGCGGTTATTGCGGATGGCGTAACCACATTCAGTGAACTTGAAAAATGGGTGGCGGAACATCGCAAAAAGCCACTATATTATTGGATTCCATGACAAAATTTAATCCGGCAACGAGCCAATCTCATTGCCGGATTAAAACTATTTATATAGAATATTTATTTTGATAAAGCAAGCTCCGCAATCTGCTCGGGAGTCATACCATTCGCCTTCATTAATTCAGTGACATTATAACGGTCGAGGAATTCATCATGAAGCCCAAGACAAGTGACGCGCACTCCTTTCGACGAAAGGTATGCCGCTACTTTTTGACCGAATCCGCCGTTAATTATGCCGTCATCAATTGTGATGACCTGTTTATAGCCTTCAAGCGAATCGAGGCACTCCTTATCGATCGATGACAATATTCTCGGATTAATAACAGTAGGAGTCATGCCACGCCCTTTCAAAATTTCAGCCGCTTTCATCGCATTGGCAAGCATCGCTCCTTCTGCAATGATTGCAACTTCCTTGCCCTGCTCCACCACTTCATACTTGAAAAAATCAGTGTCGACCGGACGATCGCTATGACGAACCTGTCCTCCGGGAGTCCTGATTACTATCGGGTGCTCGGTTTGCTTCACTGCCATATTTATCATAGCTACATATTCTTCGGCATTGGTTGCTGAAAGCATCACGATATTAGGAATGTTTGAAACCATTGCTACATCGAAGATGCCTAAATGGGTCACGTCGTTCATTCCGTATATTCCGGGATAGAAGTCAACAAAAACCGCAGGAAGGTTATTTATCGCTACATCGTGGCTCAACTGGTCGTAGGCTCGCTGGAGGAATGTGGAAACGACACCCATAACCGGGCGGATACCTCCCTTTGCGAGTCCCGCCGCCATTGTGACGCAATCCTGCTCGGCGA
Source organism: Bacteroidales bacterium (assembly GCA_009177195.1). GTDB lineage: Bacteria > Bacteroidota > Bacteroidia > Bacteroidales > Muribaculaceae > Muribaculum. The sequence continues at coordinate 950 of WFMA01000051.1, forward strand.
TACCGACATCGACAAATTGTTTCCCCGCGCTTTTACGTCGATCCTCGTCAAATCCGAATGCCGAAGGAGTTCCGGCAGTAAGGACAGTAACATTTTTATCGTCGTGCATCATTTCAAGCATTCGCTTTGCAAAAATGTCGCCATAGTCATCTTCATTGCCGGAATAAACCGGAGCTCCTGTTTTCAGATCAAACGGTCCGGTGAAATGAAATTCCTCCTTGTGGGATTCCGCAACAGGAAGCCCTTGTCCTTTCATGGTGTTGATGTGCACCACAACGGCATGATCGGTATTCTTCACGTCGCTAAACGCCTTCACAAGATGGCTGATATCGTTTCCTTCCTTCACATAGATATATTCGTAGCCCNNAGANNNTNAAAATGTTGTTCTCAGCCTCTCCGTTAGATTCTCTCAATTCAGCAAGATGACGATAGAGTTCACCGTGATTCTCGGCTATCGACATCTGGTTGTCATTGACAATCAGGATGAAGTTGGAGCCAAGTGTCGGGGCAAAATTCAAGCCTTCGAGAGCCATGCCGCCTCCCAGGGATGCGTCGCCGATGAATGCGACAACATTTTGAGTTTCTCCTTTCAAGTCACGCGCCTTGGCAAGTCCGGTTGCGAGGNANATAGACGTGGAGGTGTGCNCTATTTCAAAAAGATCATACTCNCTTTCTGACGGCGAAGTAAATCCCNTCACTTCGTCATAGCGGNCNNGATCGATGAAAGCACCTATACGCCCTGTGAGCATTTTGTGGACATAACTTTGATGGGACACATCAAAAACAATTTCATCTTTAGGAGCATCAAACACATAGTGGAGCGCAACTGTCGCTTCAACTACTCCAAGATTTGGTCCCACATGACCGCCATGCGCGGCTAACTTTTGCAAAAGAGCAGCTCGAAGCTCTTCGCTAAGAAGTTCGAGCTGAGAAATGTTCATTCCCTTTATGTCGGCAGGTGAATGAATCGATGATAAATCTATATTCATTATTATATCTTATATTTTTAGTCCATTACAGCAGCCGCAAGAATTGCCGCATGATTTTTAGCCTCTCCATATACTCGCTTTGACGCTTCCTTGTCGTCAGGATCAAGGAGCATCATCCCGAAGCTCACCACCGGTTCCTCCCAGATGAGACCGCAAAGATTGGATAGAGCCCGGAACTGAGGCATAAACTGTTCTATAGAATAGTGCTGATATCCATCCTTGGAATAAGCGCTTTCGGGAGCGCCTGTTGTCAATGAAAATATGACTTTCTTTCCGTGAAGCGCAGTGCCGTCGGCGCCATAGGCAAAACCATGAGAGAGCACTTGCTCAAAGTAGCGACGCATCAGAGAGGGTGCGCTATACCACCAAAATGGGAATTCAAAGATTATTGTGTCAGCTTCGACCAGACGCTTTTGTTCAGTCGCTACATCGATATTGAAGTCAGGATAAAGTGCGTCAAGATAGACAATATCAGCCGATGGAACTAAACGATGAAACTCGTCAAGAATAGCGCGGTTGGCAACTGAATGTTTATAATCAGGATGTCCTGAAATTACAAGGATTTTTTTCATAAGTTCTATATTTTTCATCTTTCTATTAAACAGCCAGCCTACCGCATTTGTTGAATTCCGAGTCTTTTTAATCGTTTAGCATTAACGACAGTTTCACATCCTAAACTATTTTTGTACCTTTGCCCTTGATGCTATGTATAACCAAAATGATATTAAGATGAAGATAACAGCAACACTCTCAATTCTGTTTGCAATGATCATTCCGATGTTTTCATGCGCAAGCAAAAACAATTCACAGTCGTCGGATAGCGACGCTTCGAATAAAACAGCCATCTACTATTTCTCGGCAACAGGAACCACGAAGGCGGCAGCCCAAAGAATCGCTAAATTGGTGAATGCGGATCTCATCGAGATTGCACCTCGGGAGATATATACCGATGAAGACCTTGACTGGCGCGATTCGCTAAGCCGCAGTTCGATAGAGATGAAGGATCCAACGGCACGCCCTGATATATCGGAATTGGTCAAATCTGCCGGAGACTATGACACAATATTTATCGGCTATCCTAACTGGTGGAATACTGCTCCAAGAATCATCAACACATTCATTGAGGCTTCAGATCTCAACGGCAAAGTTGTGATTCCCTTCATGACATCAGGCGGCAGCAATATCACAAACAGTGAAAATGATCTTCACAACGCTTATCCCGACATCCAATGGAAACAGGGGCTGCTTATGAACAATGTTTCAAACGAAGAAATCAAATCATGGATTAAACAAGCTGAAAAGTAATCCTGCAATTAAAAACAAACGAAAGCATTAAGGGCTACGCTTAATTGCGTAGCCCTTAATGCTATTACAGGATGATTAGCCAACCTTCGATTCAACCTCAGGGGCAATCAGTTTGTAGCCTTTGCCATGAATGTTGATAATTTCGATTGACGGATCGTCTTTAAGATGCTTACGGAGCTTGGTGATGTAAACATCCATTGAACGAGCGTTAAAGTAATTATCGTCAATCCATATCGTCTTAAGCGCGAAGTTACGCTCAAGAATCTCGTTAACGTGAGCGCAAAGCAGGCTCAACAGCTCCGATTCCTTAGTCGTGAGTTTGGTTACTTTGTCACCGATCATAAGAGTCTGTTTCTGGGTGTCAAATGTAAAGTTTCCAATCTTGTACATTGTGACTTCCTTACCCTTCTTGCCTTTAACTCGACGCAGAATAGCTTCGATACGGNACACGAGCTCCTCCATCGNGAAAGGTTTGGTGATATAGTCATCGNCTCCAATTTTGAAACCTTCAAGAATATCTTCTTTAAGCGACTTGGCTGTGAGGAATATGATAGGCACTTCAGAGTTCACGGTGCGAATCTCCTGCGCCATTGAAAAGCCGTCCTTTTTAGGCATCATCACGTCCAGCACACACAAATCATACTTCCCTTTGAGAAAAGCTTTGTATCCGGCATCACCGTCAGGATATAAATCGGCGTTGAAACCTTTTGCCTGAAGATACTCTCGCAGCAACATGCCAAGATTCTCGTCATCTTCGCATAGTAATATACGCAGTCTTTCTTCCATAATTGTTTAGTTTTTAGTAAGTGGTAATATTATTATAAATGTTGTTCCTGTTCCAAATTCGCTTTCCACGCGGATGTCGCCTTTCAGCTCTTTGATCATCTTGTTGACGTAGGCAAGTCCGAGTCCGAACCCTTTCACGTCGTGGCGATTGCCGGTAGATACGCGATAGAATTTTTCAAATATTTTTTTCTNGNNCTCNTTCTTTAGCCCGATGCCATTGTCGGAAATCCTTATTTCAAGACGATCGCCCGACACATTTTGAGTAGAAACTCTCAACAGCAACGGAACGTCCTCCNTCCTATATTTAACCGCATTGTCNAGCAGATTGAAGATNACGTTGGNGNAGTGCATTTCGTCGACTTCAACCGTAGAATCGGCAGNTTCAAGATCACTCACAATCTGTCCGCCATATCGTTCAACTTTCAGCTTGAACGTCGAAACTATGTTGGCAATAGCGGTGTTAGCGTCGACATCCTGCAGGCGCAGGGTGGCTTTCTGACGGTNAAACATCGACATTTGCAGGACTTTCTCGANCTGAAAGCGCAAGCGCTTGGTNTCGTCATTAATGACCGTGGCTATATGCTGCATCATGGTCGGCGATTTTCTCACGCTANNGTCATTAAGCATCTGAGCGGCAAGAGAGATGGATGATNTCGGTGTCTTGAACTCATGCGTCATGTTATTTATGAAGTCATTCTTCATCTCGGTAAGTCTTTTCTGACGGAAAGCCAGAATAATCGTGTAAAGGAACACGATCAAAAGAATGAACGTGAAGATAAACGACGGAATCATAAACTTTATCGAGGACATGATGTAGTCCTTCTTTGTCGGGAAATAGACTTTAATCAAGTTTGAACGGCTCGCCGGATCATTGGGAAACAGCACCTGAACGAAAGAACTGTTGGCGCTGATATTTGAAGCGTCATAACCGCTCGACTTGTAGACCACTCCCCCGCCTCGGTTGACAAGCGCATATTCAAACGGAAGGTTAAGCCCGTTGTTTTCAAACGCTGTTCTAAGATAGCCGTCAACCACCGCCGAGTCGGCTCTTTCCTTTATAGGGCGGTTGCTCGACTGGCTGAGAATATTGAAAATAACTTCGTTAAGCAATCCTCTTTGATACAAATACTGACCTCTGATAGTTTCCTGCATTGAACGGAAGCGGTCGGAGGGTATATTGCCATTCAATTTCGGCAGAGAATTCAAATCTCCGTGAATTGTCAGGTTCGCTTCAAGTCCGTCGGGGGTAGTGAATGAATAATTCAGACTCCCTATACCATTAGGGTCATGCTTGTTTTGGTCAATCTGGCTATAAACTGACCGCTCTATTGCCAGGGCGTCCTCCTCAAGGAAATGTCGGGTCTCGTCCTGTTCAAGAGCCGTCGACACGCTATACAGACTTCTTCTGACTCCCTCCTCAAACTGGTCGTCGCGCATCCTGATCATGTTTTTCATATACATAATCTGAATGTATAGCAGACCGCTGAAAGTCAGCACCATTATAATAGTCAAAAACCAGATAGTAGTCTTTTTCATTTTATTAAGTCCCTTTCACGCAGGTGAAGTTTTTTAATTATTATATAATCTTAACAAAGAAAACGCACAATTGTTTGCTCATATTGTGCCTCCCGAGCCGATTAATTTAACTATTTGCCGTAAAATTAACAAAATAATGTGAAAAATGAAAAATTACCCGTCTATTTTTGTTTAATTCTCCGCTTCCTTTACAAGGACATCCCAAATAATGGAAGGTTTAGAACAGATTTAATAATTTGCATTCGTTTGTTGAAAACAGTGAATGATAGAAGTGAAATCAAAATTTCGGGATATCACATTTTTTATGTACTTTTGTCGAAATTTTTTCTTGAAATGAAGAATGTTTTATTGCGCAGTATTTCAGGCGCGATTTATGTCGGTTTAATCGTTGCCGGTATTCTTATCGGCAAATGGGCATTTTTGGCTCTGAGCATCTTGCTTGCCGCATTGGGCATAATAGAGTTGTTCCACATGCACGCCGATAAAAAGAGTGATACCGTTCAGGTTGCTATGGATACCGTTGGCGGAGTGACGCTTATTGCGGGAATGTGGCAATACATTTTTTTCAACTCGTCATGCCTGCTGGGCGCTTATCTAATCTATCTGATAGCCCGCATGGTTATGCAGCTCTATCGCACAGGCGACTCCCCCATGGCTGACTTGGCCTATTCGATGCTCGCGCAGATGTACATAGCGCTGCCGTTGGCGTTGTCGATGTTTATTTATGCCTACTCCCCAATGCTTGTTCTTTCGATGTTCATATTTATATGGCTCAATGACACCGGGGCGTTTGTTGTTGGNTGTTCTNTGGGAAAGCATCGGCTTTTTCCTCGTTTGTCACCTAAAAAATCATGGGAAGGCTTTTGGGGCGGATTAGTGATTTGTGTCATTGCTGCAATAGCTATTGAATCCTTCTGTCCCGAGTTCTTTGACAAGTTAAACATGATCCAGGTAATCATTTTTTCAATAATTGTGGTTGTTTTCTCTACATGGGGCGACTTAATCGAGTCCATGTTCAAACGTAATTTCGACATAAAGGATTCGGGCAAACTCATTCCGGGACATGGCGGCATTCTTGACCGCATTGACTCTCTCCTGCTCGTAATCCCCGCCACATTATGCTATCTTATTTTCATTGTATAAATACATCTCTAATTATATTCTCATGAGCGATCAACGATACAATATGCGCGGAGTNTCAGCATCCAAAGAGGATGTCCACAACGCTATCAAAAATGTCGACAAGGGTTTGTTTCCTAAAGCTTTCTGCAAAATAATACCCGACTATCTCGGAGGCGATCCTGAATATTGCAACATTATGCATGCCGATGGAGCGGGGACCAAGTCATCGCTTGCCTACATGTATTGGCGCGAAACAGGCGATTTGAGCGTGTGGAAAGGTATTGCTCAGGATGCGCTTATAATGAATATCGACGATCTGCTCTGTGTGGGAGCTACCGACAATATTCTTGTAAGCTCCACTATAGGCCGCAACAAAATGCTTATAAGCGGCGATGTGATAGCTGCTATAATCAACGGTACTGAGGAACTCCTTGCCGAATTGAGAGAGATGGGGGTAACTATCTACAGCACCGGCGGCGAGACTGCCGATGTCGGCGATCTCGTGCGCACGATTATCGTAGACAGCACCGTTACATGCCGCATGAAGAGAAGCGACGTGATCGACAATGCTAACATAAAGGGTGGTGACGTGATTGTTGGACTCGCAAGCTACGGTACGGCTACCTATGAAAAAGAATATAATGGCGGCATGGGGTCTAATGGACTGACATCGGCTCGCCATGACGTGTTTGACCACTCGCTTGCTGAAAAATATCCCGAAAGTTATGACGCGGCAGTTCCGGAAGAGCTCGTCTATTCAGGCTCCATGAAACTGCTTGACAAGGTTGACGGCACTCCCTTGACTGCCGGAAAACTTGTCCTTTCGCCCACCCGCACCTATGCGCCGGTGATAAAGAAATTGCTTGATGAAATGAGGCATGACATTCACGGAATGGTACATTGTTCAGGAGGCGCGCAAACAAAAATAATGCACTTTGTAACGGAAAAACATGTAATTAAAGACAACCTTTTCCCGGTTCCGCCGTTATTCGATATGATACAGAAAGAATCGGGAACCGATTGGAAAGAGATGTATAAGGTGTTCAACATGGGNCACCGCATGGAAATATACGTATCACCTGATAAAGCGGAGAAGGTAATTGAAATTTCCGAGTCAATGGGTATTCCCGCGCGCATTGTAGGGCGTGTGGAAGATGCTCCTGCGAATAAGTTGACCATCATCTCAGAAAAAGGAGTTTTCGAATATTAGACCTGAATAAAATCGAATATAAATAGAATAATATGACTAAATCAAGATGGACCGCGATTCTATCGGTTATTGCAATTGCGTTGTCGATTGTAGGTTGCCGGGGGAAAAGCGGCTCACCATCTGAAAGTAACGGTAAATATCCCGACACTTTGCGTGTCGGAACCCTTTATAGCCCCACCTCATATTTCATTTATCGAGAGGAAAAAATGGGCTATGATTATGAGCTGATAAATCATTTTTGTGAGTCAAAGGGTATTGCGATGGACTTGGTCGTAGCACCCAACTTGTCAGCTCTGCTTGCGATGGTGAGAAACGGAGAAATAGATGTTGCGGCATACGAAATACCGCTTACAGCCGAATACAAGGATGATATTATTCCTTGCGGACCGGAAAACATATCTCATCAAGTGTTGGTACAGCCTAAAAACGAGGATTCGCTGATAACTGACGTAACTCAACTTGTCGGTAAAGAGATTTATGTAGAAAAAGATTCCAAATATCAACATCGCCTTGCAAATCTAAACGATGAGCTGGGTGGCGGAATAACAATCCACACTGTTGATATCGACACGATGATCACCGAAGACATGATCGAGATGGTAAGTTCAGGCAAAATNCCTCTCACTGTAATCGATTCCGATATTGCGCAGATAAACAAGACCTACTACAACGCTCTCGACATCAGCCTTGAAATAAGTTTTCCGCAACGCGCATCCTGGGGAGTAAGCCCCGATGTAGCCTGGCTTGCCGACTCTATCGACTCATGGTTTGCAAGCAACGCGCCCAAGGATGAGCAGAGCAACTTGATGAAGCGCTATTTCGAACTGAGTAAGGGCGACTTTAACTATCAGATCGACCTTTCCAACGGATCNATGTCAAGGTATGATAATCTGTTTAAAAAATATGCGCAAGAAATAGACTGGGACTGGCGCCTTCTCGCATCTCAGGCATTTGCGGAAAGTAATTTCAATCCCAATGCGCGCTCTTGGGCTGGTGCCCGCGGGCTTATGCAGATCATGCCACGCACAGCTCGCGGTTACGGACTTTCGTCGGGCGCCATGACTAATCCCGAGGCAAGCATCAAGACTTCCGTAAAGATATTGAAAGACCTGGATCAGTGGCTTGCTAAGTACGTATCTGACCCGGAAGAACGAAAGAAATTTGTTCTGGCGGCATATAACGTAGGCATCGCCCACGTATATGACGGAATCGCTCTTGCTAAGAAATATGGAAAAGATCCCACGAAATGGACCGATAACGTGGAGCAAATGATTCTTCTTAAATCGGATTCCAAATATTACAATGATCCGGTGGTAAAATTTGGATATGCCCGAGGAAAGGAGCCGGTGGGATATGTCAAAAAGATTCTCAACGTATATGATCAGGCAAGGAAACAAATCCCTGCTTAATTACTAACCAATCCCCCTATTTTTTATTATGAGAAAAAAATATTTAAGTGTAGCAATCGTGTTGGCTCTTTGTGGATCGATGCTGTCGACTTCTTGCATCGGAAATTTCGCTTTGACCAACAAGCTTCTTGCCTGGAACAAGACAATCAGCAACAAATTCGTCAATGAACTTGTGTTCTTCGCTTTTTGGATTGTGCCTGTTTACGAAGTATCAGCATTGGCTGATGTAGTCGTGTTCAACAGCATCGAGTTCTGGAGCGGAAACAATCCCATTGCATGCGGAACCAAAGTGATCGACGGTCAAGATGGAAGATATCTTGTTAAGTGCGACAAGAAAGGTTATACCATCACCAGCGAAAACGACAACAGCATCGTTAGACTTGACTTTGACAGCGCCGATTCGTCATGGAGCGTAAAAGTCAATGACGGAGAAAGCTATAAGCTGATGACATTTGTTGATGACACTCACGTGAAGATGCTCACCCCCGACGGAAGCATGGAACTTGTAGAATTGTCGCAGGACGGTGTTTACGCTTATCAGCAGATGGCTGTGGCTAACGCTTTCATGGCAGCGCGTTAATGAAGNACANTATNAAATACTTGATAATNGCAATCGTTGNATTGCCATTATCTGCTTATAGCAATGGNCTGCCGGAGCTTGCCAAGCCGGTTGATATCCCGATTATGTTGAGCGGAAATTTCGGTGAATTGCGAAGCAATCACTTCCATTCTGGTATAGATATTAAAACTCAAGGACGCACAGGGTTGCCAATATATTCGGCTTACGATGGATACGTTTCCCGAATCGTAGTGTCGCCGTGGGGTTTCGGACGAGCCATTTATGTGACGCATCCCGCAATAGGTCTGACCACCGTTTACGGCCATCTTCAGTTATTCTCTCCTAAGATCGACGAACCGGTCAGGAAAAAACAATATGAGCAGGAAACATTTTCAATCGATCTTGAATTTGAGCCGGGCGAAATCCCGGTGGCAAAAGGTGAAAAAATAGCTCTAAGCGGAAATTCAGGATCTTCGGGCGGTCCACATCTTCACATGGATGTGCGCGACACGAAAACCGGGGAAACGATGGATCCACTCCCCTATTACAAAAAATATATCCAGGATAATGTAGCTCCTGAAGTGAGATCTATCGCGCTCTATCCGGAACCGGGAGAAGGCTCGGTCGACAATTCTTCGGTACCCGAAGTAAAACTTCCCGCTCAATTCAACACCCCCTTCACGGCATGGGGCAAAGTGATTCCGGCGATTAAGGCTTATGACAGAATGTCAAACACCTCAAATATATACGGCGTAAAACACCTTACGCTGACAGTTGACGGTGACACGGTTTACTCCCGCACTATCGACCGCTATGATTTTGCCGATACTCGCGCTATCAATACTCTTGTCGACTACTCAGGCGTGATAAACAGCAATTCCTGGATGATGTGGACTAAGATTCCGGCGGCAAATCCACTTCACGATATGCTGCAAGCTCAGGATAACGGAGTTATAGACATCAATCAGGAACGAGATTATAACTGTGAGTGGATTCTAACCGACGAACATGGCAACACCGCGAAGCGGAAATTTGTCATTCAGGGCAAACGTATGCCGATTGCTGAACAAAATCTTCAAGGAGATATCCTCTACTATGACGGCAGGAACAGCATCACTAAAGACGATGTCACTGTGACTTTCCCACCTCACACATTCTACGATAATATCGATTTAAGTGTGTCGCAAACACCGTCGTCAGCCTATCTGTCCCCTATTTTCAACATCGGCTCCGCAACCGCTCCGATTTCAGGAGAATATATCATAGAAACAAGGATAGCCCCCGTGAAAAATCCCGAAAAACTCGTGTTCGTAAGGATAAATGGAAATAGGAAAACAAGAGTGGACGCACGGTATAAGGACGGAACCATTACAGCAACTCCCTCGGCACTTGGAAAATTTGCGGTCACGATCGACACGGTGGCGCCTGTTATAACTCCTGAGAAACCGGTGAAATGGGGCGTTCAGGGACGAGTGTCAATGATAATCCGTGACAATCTGAGTGGAATTGCATCCTATAAAGGGTTGATAGACGGAAAATTCGCTCTTTTTGAATTGGACGGTAAAACAGGTCGATTGAGTTTCGCTATGGATCCGTCAAGATTCTCACGGGGAAAACAGCACACTGTTGAAGTGACCGTGACTGACAATTGTAACAACTCCTCCGTTTACAAAGGCAGTTTCAAATGGTAGCCATTGGAATTGATAATAAAGTTTTATCACAATTTATACCAAGAAATTTCCCCTCACATTTGGTATTGAGTTTCCAAACAGCTATCTTTGCGATAAACGAATATTAAACCAAAATATATAATACCATTATGGAGAATGAAGAATTAATGAAAGTAGTCACCGAAAAAGCCAATCTTTGGCTCGGAAACGGCTACGATGAAGAGACAAAAGCTGAAGTAAAGCGCATGCTTGATGCCGAAGATAAATCAGAGTTGATCGACTCTTTCTACCGTGATCTCGAATTTGGAACCGGAGGTCTCCGCGGAGTGATGGGCGCAGGCTCAAACCGCATGAATAAATATACCGTAGGAGCAGCTACCCAAGGACTCGCCAATTATTTGAAAGTTGCGTTCAAGGATCTGCCTGAGATTTCCGTTGTTGTAGGACATGATGTTCGCAACAACAGCCGTTTCTTCGCTGAAACAGTAGCTGACATCTTCTCGGCTAACGGAATCAAAGTTTATCTTTTCGACAGCTTCCGCCCCACTCCCGAGCTCTCTTACGCTATCCGCTTGCTCGGTTGCCAGAGCGGTGTCAATATCACNGCTTCCCACAACCCCAAAGAATATAACGGATATAAAGCATATTGGGCTGACGGAGCACAGATTATTTCTCCCCACGATGTCAACATCATCGATTACGTAAACAAAATCAGCGGTGTTGATGAAATCAAGTTCCAGGGCGACAAATCAAAGATACAGATTATCGGCAGAGATGTTGATGAAAAATTCCTTGCCGCTATCAAAGGACTTCAATTGAGCCCCGAGGCTGTGAAACAATATCACGATCTTAAAATTGTCTACACCCCTATTCACGGAACCGGCGTTCACTTGATTCCCGAGTCGCTTCGCAACTATGGATTCACCAATATCATCAATGTTCCGGAACAGGATGTGACAAGCGGCGACTTCCCTACTGTAGCTTCTCCCAACCCCGAAGTTCCTTCGGCAATGGCAATGGCTATCGCCAAGGCTAAGGAGATTAATGCCGACCTTATCCTTGCTTCCGACCCCGACGCAGACCGCATCGGTTGCGTGCTCCGTGACGACAACGGCGAGTATGTGCTCATCAACGGCAACCAGATTGTCATGATCCTTTTGAACTATATCATGACACGCAACAAGGAGCTCGGCAAAATCACCGGTAAGGAATATATCGTAAAGACCATCGTGACTACCGAGACAATCAAAGCGATCGCCGATCAAAACGGCTTCAAGATGTATGACTGCTACACCGGTTTCAAATGGATTGCCGCTGTAATTCGCGAAAACGAAGGCGTAGGCAGGTATCTTGGCGGTGGTGAGGAAAGCTACGGTTTCCTTGCTGAAGATTTCTGCCGCGATAAAGATGCAGTGTCGGCTGTTTCATTGATGGCTGAGGCTCTTGCTTGGGCTAAGACAAAGAATATGAACTTCCTGCAGATGCTTCAGGATATCTACATTAAATATGGTTACTCTCATGAAGCCGGCGTTTCTCTTGTAAGAAAAGGAAAATCGGGCGCTGAAGAAATCATCGCTATCATGAAGGACTTCCGTGCCAATCCTCCGAAACAGCTCGGTGGCAGCGATGTGGTTCTCGTGAAAGATTATATAGATCTTAACTGCAAGAACCTTAAGACTGGAGAACTCACTAAAATGGACTTCCCCACTACAAGCAATGTGCTTCAGTATTTCACTGAAGACGGCACAAAAGTTTCAGTTCGCCCCTCGGGAACAGAACCTAAGATCAAGTTCTATATCGAAGTCAAGGGCGTTATGAAAACAAATGCCGACTATCAGAAAGCCAACGACGAGGCAAATGCCAAAATCGAGGCTATAAAGAAAGATCTTGGAATCGATTGATAGACCATCAATAATCGTTTAAGTGATGAAGAGTCGGGATTTATCCTGATTCTTCATCTTTTTAACCCAGTAATATGCAAGTAGCATACGAAGACAACCACCTTATCATTGTGAATAAGGAGCCCGGCGAAATCGTGCAGGGCGACAAGACCGGCGACCGCCCACTGGTGGATGAAGTGAAAGAATGGCTCAAAAAGAAATATAATAAGCCGGGCAACGTCTTTTGCGGAGTGGTGCATCGTCTTGACCGCCCCGTTGGCGGATTGGTGATTTTCGCCAAGACTTCTAAAGCTCTCGCACGGCTCAATGAAATGTTTCGCAACGGCGAGGTGACAAAAACCTACTGGGCAATAACCCGCAACGCGCCTCCGAAACAGGAAGACACTCTCACCCACTTCATTACCTCGGTTGAACGCAACAACAAGTCCTACGCTTCGTTGACTGAGAAAAAAGGAGCGCAAAAAGCAGTGCTCTCCTATCGCCACATAGCTTCATCCGATCGCTACCATCTACTTGAGATAAATCTCATGACCGGACGCAAACATCAGATAAGGGTGCAACTATCAAGTATCGGTTGCCCCATAAAAGGCGATTTGAAATATGGCGACAAGCGCAGCAATCCCGACGGAAGCATATCGCTGATGGCGCATAGAATCCAATTCACACATCCGGTGAGCGGAAAAGAAATTGACATTACCGCTCCACTTCCCGACGACAATCTGTGGCAGGCTCTTGCCTCAGGAATCAACTCGCAAGTTCAATAAAAAGAAAGTGACAAAGAACGGAATGTCTTCGTCACTTTTTTATTAAAGCAATAAGAATCACAAAATTAATATAAGCCTATCAAAGCTTGATTAATATAAGCCTATCAAAGCTTGCTAATGGCTTTAGCCTAAAAATCAAATTTTTCAAGCGTCAGTGTGCCAAGATCCTGAAGTTCCGGCACCAGACGTTTAAAATGTTCCGAATGTTCATGTTTTTTGAGAGCCTCTTCACTCTCCCACGTTTCGCAAATCATTACTATGTCATCACGGCTTATGCTCGTATATGCATCGTAGTCAATACAACCTTCGTCGCGCAATGACTGCTCGACGAGTCTCATCGCTTTGTCCAGAATCTCCGCTTTTCGAGAGCTTTCCTCTATCAATATGAAAACATTCAGTCTTACCATAATTCTTTTCTTTTTATTTGCCATTATAACACTCCCACGCCGCTCAAAGTTCATATTTAAGGGCAAACTTGCATCTATGCTTAACCCTCATTAACTATATTTAAAAGATTCCCTCATTTGTTAATGCATTTTTTATTCCGATTACTATTTTTCTATGCGTATAGTTTTATTATCTCGGCATAAAACCTTAAATTTGCATCTACCTCTTCCAACAAAGAGGATAGAGAGAAAACCAAAATACACTTAAATATTTTTAACATTTAACATCTATTAAAGCCAATGAAACGAGTTTATACGTTTGGCGACGGAAAAGCCGAAGGCAATGCCGACATGAGAAACCTTCTCGGTGGCAAGGGAGCCAATCTTGCTGAAATGAACCTGTTGGGCATGCCTGTTCCTCCGGGATTCACTATCACAACCGAGGTATGTAATGAGTATACTCTTAAAGGACGTGACGCTGTTGTAAAATTGATTCAGAAAGAAGTTGAAGAAGCAATCGCGCATGTGGAAAAACTTACAGGAAAGGAATTTGACAATCCTGCAAATCCTCTCTTGGTGTCGGTTCGTTCAGGAGCCCGTGCTTCCATGCCCGGTATGATGGACACCGTCCTTAATCTCGGTATGAACGACGCTACCGTTGCATCGCTTGCTGAAAAAAGCGGAAATCCGCGTTTTGCTTGGGACAGCTACCGCCGTTTCGTTCAGATGTATGGCGATGTTGTGCTTGGAATGAAACCCAAGAGCAAAGCCGACATCGATCCGTTTGAAGAGATAATGGAAAAAATGAAAGAGGCTAAGGGCGTTAAACTTGACACCGAACTCGATGTCGAGGACCTCAAGTCGCTTGTTAAGCAGTTCAAATCAGCCGTTAAGGAATTNACCGGAAAAGACTTCCCCGACAGCGCATGGNAACAGCTTTNGGGTGNTATCTGCGCTGTATNNGACAGCTGGATGAACGAGCGCGCCATCATATATCGCCGCATGAACCAGATTCCCGANGAATGGGGAACNGCNGTNAANGTTCAGGCNATGGTTTACGGTAACATGGGCGACAACTCGGCTACCGGCGTGGCATTCAGCCGCGACGCCGCTACAGGCGAAAACCTCTTTAACGGTGAATATCTTATCAATGCTCAGGGTGAAGACGTGGTTGCCGGAATCCGCACACCGCAGCAAATCACCGTGGAAGGCTCTAAGCGCTGGGCTGCTCTCCAGGGCATCAGCGAAGAAGTGCGTGCCGAGAAATATCCCTCGCTTGAAGAATCAATGCCCGATTGCGCTGCCGAATTGATAGCCATCGCCCATCGTCTTGAGGACTACTATAAAGATATGCAGGACATGGAGTTCACCATTCAGGATGGAAAACTCTGGATGCTCCAGACACGTAACGGAAAGCGCACCGGCGCTGCGATGGTTAAAATCGCAATGGATCTTCTCCGCGCAGGCGAAATTGACGAAAAGACTGCCCTACTCCGCATGGAGCCTCAGAAACTCGACGAGCTTCTCCACCCTGTATTCGATAAATCAGCTCTAAAACGCGCTAAAGTCGTGGCTAAAGGTCTTCCCGCATCTCCTGGAGCTGCCGCAGGACAAATCGTGTTCTCAGCTGAAGAAGCCGAAGCATGGGCTGAAAAGAAGAAAAAAGTTGTCCTTGTCCGCATCGAAACATCACCTGAGGACCTTCGCGGTATGGCTGTAGCACAAGGTATTCTCACAATGCGCGGAGGTATGACCTCTCATGCTGCCGTTGTTGCGCGCGGAATGGGAAAATGCTGCGTGTCAGGTGCCGGCGAAATAAAAGTCGACTACAAGGCAAAGACCGTTGAAATGAGCGGAAAGACCTACAAAGAAGGCGACTGGATCTCGCTCAACGGTTCTACCGGCGAAGTGTATGACGGACAGGTTCCCACTACCGAACCCGAACTCGGCGGCGACTTTGGCGCAATCATGAATCTTGCCGCTAAATTCACCAAGACTCTTGTGCGCACCAACGCCGATACTCCCCGCGACGCCAAGCAGGCTCGCCACTTCGGAGC
>WFMA01000130.1 GCA_009177195.1 Bacteroidales bacterium
GTAGCCATCGGCAACTCTTTCCTCGCCGTGTCCCAATGGGAGATGAAGCGGTCCACCTCGTCTATTCCATGGAGCAGCTCCATAATCGGAGCCACCTTAAAGCCCCAACTGCGGGCTATCTTCATGTTCTCATAATGGGTAGCGGCAGGAAGGTTATCCCCGAGCAGATAATAGAACACCGCATCAAGACCGCGCTTAGCCACTTCTGCCGAATTTTGCATTTTCAGCGTTCCTGAAGCAGCATTTCGAGGATTGGCGAAAAGCGGCTCCTCATTGAATTCCCTCTCGGCATTCAGCCTGTCGAATTCTTTCCACGGTAGCACAATCTCCCCTCTTATCTCAAATTCTTCGGGATAGCCTTCGCCTTGCAACTGAAGCGGAATGCTGCGTATTGTCATCACATTGTCAGTCACGACATCGCCTCGCTCGCCGTCGCCGCGGGTCACCGCGCGCTCAAGCCTTCCGTTGATATAGGTGAGAGAAATAGAAGTGCCGTCATATTTCATCTCGCCGACAATCTCAAACTCCTCGCCCAAGAGCCCTGTCTTCACCCGTTCAACCCATTCGTCGACTTCTTCAACCGAATATGTGTTGCTCAACGACAACATGGGCCGCTTGTGTACAAACTGAGTGAACGCCTTATTGATGTCGCTTCCAACACGATGGGTAGGCGACAGCTGATCATCCAACTGAGGATATTCGCATTCAAGAGCCTCAAGCTCTTTCATCATCATATCGAACTCAAAGTCAGAAATTTCAGGCGCGTTAAGCACGTAGTAATTATAATTATGACGGTTAAGCTCCTTCCTGAGATGCTCAACCTTGCTCTTGATCTGATCGTCCATACCCTACAAAGATAATCGATTTCGCCAAAAATAAAAAAAAAGCCGGACGCTAATTGCATCCGGCTCTATATTCAAATGTCAAAACATTGCGTTCATTACATCATGCCGCCCATGCCACCCATTCCGGGAGCAGGCATTGCAGGAGCGGGATTCTCCTCTTTCTTATCGGCAATCACACATTCGGTAGTAAGGAACATTCCGGCTATCGACGCAGCGTTCTCAAGAGCCACGCGGGTCACCTTGGCAGGGTCGATAACACCGGTCTGGAGCAGATGCTCATATTCGCCTGTGCGGGCGTTATAACCGAAGTCACCGGTTCCTTCCTTAATCTTTTGGATAACGACAGCGCCTTCAAGACCTGCGTTAGCAACAATCTGGCGAAGCGGTTCTTCAATCGCACGCTTGATTATCGCAACACCGGTGCATTCATCGTCATTATCACCGCAGATGCCGTCAAGGCTTGAAATTGCTCGGATGTAAGCGACGCCTCCTCCGGGGACAATACCCTCGGCAATCGCAGCGCGGGTTGCGCTAAGAGCGTCGTCGACGCGATCCTTCTTCTCCTTCATTTCAACTTCCGAGGGAGCGCCGATGTGGAGCACGGCTACACCGCCTGCAAGTTTAGCAAGACGTTCCTGAAGTTTCTCTTTGTCATAGTCGCTGGTGGTAGTCTCAATCTGAGTTTTAATCTGAGCCACGCGCGCAGCGATAGCATCCTTAGAACCGGCACCGTTTACGATAGTGGTGTTCTCCTTGTTGACAGTGATTGTTTCAGCCTGACCGAGCACATCAACGCCCGAAGTCTCAAGGCTCATGCCCTTTTCCTGAGAAACGACAACACCACCGGTAAGAACGGCGATATCCTCAAGCATCTCTTTACGACGGTCACCAAATCCCGGAGCCTTAACCGCACAGATCTTCAACGAGCCGCGCAGACGGTTCACAACGAGAGTGGCAAGAGCTTCCTGATCGACATCCTCAGCAATGATCAAGAGCGGACGTCCGCTCTGAGCGGTTGCTTCAAGCAACGGAAGCATCTCCTTGAGAGATGAAATTTTCTTATCATAGATGAGCACATAGGGATGATCCATGTCACACTCCATCTTCTCGGTGTTGGTAACGAAATAGGGTGAAATGTAACCGCGGTCAAACTGCATACCCTCAACAATGTCGACAGTGGTTTCAGTTCCCTTTGCCTCATCGACAGTGATAACGCCTTCTTTCTTCACTTTGCGCATTGCTTCTGCGATAAGTTTACCGATTTCAGCATCATTATTTGCCGACACGCGAGCCACGTCTTCGATTTTCTTAAGGTCGTCACCGACTTCCTCACTCTGGCTCTTGATGCTTTCAACAACAGCGGCAACCGCCTTGTCAATGCCTCGCTTGATATCCATAGGATTGGCTCCGGCAGCTACATTCTTGAGACCTACATTGATGATAGCCTGGGCAAGCACGGTTGCGGTGGTTGTGCCGTCGCCGGCATCATCACCAGTCTTGGAAGCAACTTCTTTAACAAGCTGGGCGCCCATATTCTGGAACGGATCTTCAAGCTCAACTTCGCGAGCCACTGAAACACCATCCTTAGTAATGTGGGGAGCGCCAAATTTTTTCTCGATAATCACGTTGCGTCCTTTAGGACCAAGGGTCACCTTAACAGCATCGGCAAGAGCGTCGACACCTTTTTTGAGCTCTTCACGAGCCTTAATATCAAATTTTATTTCTTTTGCCATGATTATATTTGTTTTTTATTAGTCATTGATAATTGCCAAAATGTCAGATTGACGCATGATCATCAGCTTTTCGCCGTCCAATTCAATCTCGGTGCCGGCATACTTGCCAAACATCACAACATCATTCTCCTTTACTATCATCTCCTCATCCTTAGTGCCATTGCCAACGGCGATTACGGTACCGCGAAGAGGTTTCTCTTTTGCAGTGTCGGGAATGATGATGCCTGAAAGGGTTCTTTCTTCAGCAGGTGTCGGTTTAATCAACACTCTGTCTGCTAATGGTTTGATATTCATTTCGGTTATTATTTTAAGTTTGTATATTTTGGTTATTCTTTATTACATCTACCTTTATATATGGCACATATTGCGCCAAATTGTGATTGTGACATGATGGTTGACAATTTGTCACCTCATCTTCTTTTCACAGCAATAAAACAAAAGACGGTTGTCAAGTGTTTTTGGCAACCGTCGTATTTAATCTTAATTCATATTCTTTAAACCATCATAGGTGAAGACTATGGCCCATGCGCTCCTTTTTAGTGCGCATGTAACGAAGATTGTATTCGTTGGGCTCAACTTCGACCGGAACATTCTCCACGATTTCAAGCCCATAGGCTTCAAGCCCTACGCGCTTCACGGGATTATTGGTCATGAGACGCATTTTCCTCACTCCAATTTCACGCAAAATCTGGGCTCCCACGCCATAGTCACGCTCATCGGCAAGATGCCCCAGGCAGATATTAGCGTCGACAGTGTCCATTCCTCCCTCCTGAAGTTTGTAGGCTTTCATCTTCTCCATGAGTCCGATTCCGCGTCCTTCCTGATTCAGATAAACGACCGCTCCACGCCCCTCTTTCTCTATCATTTCGAGAGCCTTNTGGAGCTGATCTCCGCAATCGCAACGCTGCGAGCCGAAAATGTCGCCTGTGGCGCATGAGGAGTGAACCCTGACAAGAGCCGGCTCGTCAGAACCGCTCAAGTCGCCCTTAATTATTGCTATGTGTTCGAGCCCGTTGCTCTTCTGCTTGAAGGGTATCAATCGGAAATGACCATACTTGGTGGGCATATCGACCTCCACGCCTTTCTCTACCAGCGACTCCTGCTTAAGCCTGTAGGCAATGAGGTCGGATATAGAAATGAGTTTAAGCCCCCACTCGTCGGCACGGCGACGCAACTCGGGCAAACGCGCCATCGTTCCGTCATCGCTCATTATTTCCATAAGCGCAGCCACGGGTTGTAGCCCGGCGAGACGCGCCAGGTCGACCGCCGCCTCCGTGTGTCCCGAACGGCGCAACACGCCCTTGTCTTGAGCGTAGAGAGGATTGATGTGCCCCGGGCGGCCAAAAGTTTCAGGCTTCGAATCAGGATCGGCAAGCGCTCTTATGGTTGCAGCGCGGTCAGCAATGCTCACACCCGTCGAGCAACCCTCAAGTTTATCGACTGTCACAGTGAAGGGGGTACCGAGCATCGAGGTATTATTTTCAACCTGATGAGCGAGTTCAAGTTCCTTGCACCTTGATATAGTCATCGGCACACAGAGCACTCCGCGCGCATTTTTAAGCATGAAATTCACCTGTTCAGGAGTAATTTTCTCGGCAGCAACAATCAAGTCNCCCTCGTTTTCGCGATCCTCATCATCGACAACGATCACAAATTTTCCATCACGAAAATCCTGAATAGCCTCTTCTATAGAGTCAAGTTTTATCTTGTCCATTTCTTGTATTAATTAATATCGTCAGTATTAACACGCAACAAGGCGATCAATTCCTTGTCGGTAGTAATTATACGCTCAAGCTCCTCTTTTAGTTTCCGCTGTTGACGTATTCCCCACAAATATAGCGGAATTCCGAGTGGGAAAACCACAATAAACAACCATGACAGCCACGGATATACGCCGGGATGATAGAACCACAGATTTTTCAGAACCGGAAGCTCCATCAGTTTCAATATGATTATGCGATGCCTGTCATTGGACATATAGTCCACCAACCGTTCCAATTCAGCCCTTATCGAATGCAGTTCGCGATGGTCATAACCTTCCTTCCAATATTGCAGGTAACTCTGGCGACCCGGATATCGGTTGAGGAAACGACGGCAACTCTCCGACAGCTTTTCGATACCGTCAATAGCGACTTCTCGATTAACCTCGTCCATCACCACCTCTTTAACTTCAAGTTTACGAGCCTCGCCTTTGCCAAACAACTTCCTGAAGAAATTGGCATAAGCGTCGGCATTGAACACGGCTGAGTCATTTACGGCTTTGTAAGTAAAAAATATGCCGAGCGGCAGCAGCACGAATGTCGACAGCCACAGCCCTTCCCATATCGCCACTTTTCCGTCGCGCGCCATCTTGTAGCCCGTATTATCTATTATATAATAGAAGATGAAGAGAATGACCGAGATAACGAGCGGCGTTCCGAGTCCGCCTTTACGAATGATGGCGCCAAGGGGGGCTCCGATAAAGAAAAACACAAGACATGCCGCCGAGAGTGTGAATTTCTTCATAAGCTCTATGGCATGGCGGCGTATTGTGTACTTGTCGTCATGCATCATTTCGGCTTTATAATCATAGTCGGTCAATGCCCTGCGCGCCTTCGACAATCCCTGATTTATCACCGATTTCGCAAATGCCGGATTACCACCCTTGAATATCGAGTCGATGTCGACAGGATGGTCAAGTTTCACCGGCTTTGAACGCTCGAAAACACCCGAGCCGTCAGGTTTCCTGACATATTCTTCATAAGACAGCCCGAGGTAAGAGTTTTGCTTAAGATTCTTGGCATAAACCGCACCCACGCTATCCACCCTCAAATTCACAGAATCGATAGTCGCCTGCAGCTCCTTTATGTTCTTTCCTACATATTGGTTCCTCATTCCGCTTTCATCCATGCGGTTGAAATTGGCGTCAAAAGCGATCATCACCTCCTTATTGTCAAACGACTCACGACGATAAGGCACATTTCTCGATGCAATTCCACCCTGCTCGCGCAGATTCTCGAATTGCTCACCCTGCCACAGCTGAAGAAACAGATGTCCCTTGTCTGCTGTCATCGACATCTTTCCTGAATCAGCATAAATAATGGTGGCATTGTCAGTGCCGCGCTCCACATTGTAAATAAGCAGATCATGGAGCACTCCGGTGTCAGAGTTCTTTTTACCTACATACAGATTAAATCCCGGAATCTGATCATAAAAAACTCCTTCAGGAATATCAAGCTCAGGCGATTTTTGACGCATCGAGTAAAGCAACGTCCACATTTTGGTCTGGGCAATAGGCAAAACATCGTTCTGAAAGAAAAATGCGCCCGTCGCAACAACCACCATCAGCACAATCAGAGGACGCATAGCTCTGACGAGTGACACCCCCGACGCCTTCATGGCGGTAAGCTCAAACCGCTCTCCGAGATTTCCAAAAGTCATAAGCGATGCAAGCAGAATGGCGAGAGGAAGCGCTAATGGCACCATTGTCAATGCCGCATAGAAAAACAGCTCGCCTATAACGCTCATTTCCAAACCCTTGCCGACAAGATCGTCAATATATCGCCACAGGAATTGCATGAGCACGATGAACAGGCAGATAAAAAACGTCATGAGAAACAGAGGCAGAAAACTCTGTAACATAAATGTATATAGACGCTTAATTCCTAACATGCTTATATCTTTTGAGGTTGGCAAAGTTACGCAAAATCCGCTTAATCGGCAACAATTGCTATGAATTTGGATGCGCTCGGTAATCTCTTGGCGATTGCCCCGACAAGCGTTTGAAATATTTCCCGAAAAACGACTGGTTCTGAAAATTCAATTTCTCACTGATCTCCCCTATGGATAGTTCAGTATTCCGCAACATCAGTTTCGATTCAATAAGCACGTAAGAATCAATCCATTCAGCGGCGGTGTGACCGCTTGCTTCCTTTATCGATGCCGACAAATGCTTCGGAGTCACACCAAGTTTTTCAGCATAAAACACAAGCGTCCGCTCATTATAAAAGTTCTCCTCCACAAGTTTTATGAACCGATGGAAAAGAGAGTCACGCCGCGTCATTCCCTCCGACGGGTGACGTGAAGGGGCATAGGACGCATATAGTCCAAGAGTGTCATAGAAAAGACTTTCCACTATTGACCTTATAACATCGTCACGATATAAATGCCCGTCCCTGGTGGATGTTTTTTTTCTAAGGATCGACCTCAACGCCACTTGAGTGGCAATCTCGTCGGGGGTAAGTTTGATGACAGGCGTATCTTTATATTTCAAGAAGCATGGCAACACTTTGGACAACGCTGTGAGAGTGTTTCCAAGCATTGCCGGCCCAACGACAATCACATGTCCGCGGAAACCTGCCGAGGCGTGATAGCTATGCAATATGTGTCCCGGGCGCAACACCATGAGCTCGCGGCTTGTAAGCTGCAGAGAAGTTGTGTCATACTCCAACGTCAATGTACCCTGCTCGCAAAGAATTGACAGCAGGAAATCAATCTTTGCCGGCAGTTTAAGTCCGCTCAACTCGTCAAGCCTGTCGAATACGGCGATACTTCCGCTCCAACCGGTGTCATAAGAAGGCTTNGGAATCGTGGTGATAGTTTCAAAATCCATATTCAATTCTCTCGTCGACAAAGCAAAGATACGAATTATCGACCATTTTATGCTCCAAAAACGCCAAATAACGACAATACTGTCGCAAAAATGGCTTCAGCTCCTCTCTTTATTCAATCCTTTTTTAATATCTTTGCAGTCCAACCCCTCCCAATAACCAATCGTGAGAATCACAATTTTTACAATCATAACGATAATATCTCTGTTTACAACCGTCAGCGCGGCTAAAAGCATCACCGAGCGGGATGTGAAACAAGCCCTTAAAGAACTCGACGGAGAGTTGAACAAACGCCGCTCCTACATGGAAGCGCGCCAAGTTCGCATCGACTCAATTCATGAACAGATTAAGGCTGCCCCCGACGCATCACGTCAACAACTTAATCTGTTGATGGCGCTTGGCGACAGTTATGACGGTTATCTCGCCGACTCGGCTGAAGTAGCCTATGAACGCGGAGAGGAAATAGCGCGACTCCATCAAATGCCCGATCTTGAAATGAGGTTCAAACTCAAAAAACTCGTGACCATGACCTTGACCGGATTTGGAGCCGAAGCCGCTCACACATTTCAGGAAATGTCGCCCGAATCGCTTCCCGATTCCCTGAAAGTTTATTTTTACAACGCCGGAAGGNAGNTCTACTATTACCNGTCAGCGTTCTACCATCCTCAATCGGAATCGGCTAAGATGTGGCGCGTGAAATCCATCGCAATGCTTCGGCATTTGCTTGAAATTCTGCCCGACACATCGGAAGAATACGCCGTTCGATCAAGCGAGTTCCTATGGGCTACGGGACACTCTTCTGAAGCAAAATCCATCCTTGACGAATATCTGGAAGGTTCTCCATCGTCGCCGACTCTTGAAGCGATTGCCGAAAACGTCATGGCTCAGATTCATAAAAGTTATGACAACGTCAACGGCCAGCTGTACTACCTTGCGAAATCAGCGACAGCAGATATTCGCAACGCAACCCGAGAAACGGTCTCGTTGCATGAACTTGGAGCCGCAATGTTTGACAACGGCGATCTTGAACGCGCCCACAGCTACCTGAACATGGCGCTTTCCGATGCCGTCGAGTGCAACGCCCCGATGAGAATGCTTCAGGCTTCAGGGTCGATTCCTGTAATAGCCGAAGCCCATCGCAAAAACGAGAGCCGCATTAAACTCTGGACCGGCATTGTAATAGCTGTTATGGGAGTTCTGGTGATATGCCTGCTGCTGATAGCCATGCGCCTCAGAGCGGAAATGAAACACTTGAAAACGCTTAAAGAGGGACTCGCCCATGCCAATAAAATCAAGGAGATGTACATAAGCGAATTCCTCAACCTGTGTACCGCTTACATGGAGAAGCTGCATCAGTTTTGCAAAATAACGACCCGCAAAATCTCAACCGGCAACACTGAAGAACTCTACAAGCTGATTTCTTCAGGAAAATTTGCCGAGGAACAGAGTCAGGAATTTTACGACACTTTTGACCGCGCGTTCCTTCACATCTATCCCGATTTCGTCAACGAGGTAAACCGACGGCTTCGCCCCGACAGCAAAATCGAGCTATCGGGAGGAGAATTGCTCAACACCGACCTGAGAATACTCGCCTTCATGAGGCTTGGGGTAGAAGACAGCACCCGCATAGCTCAAGTGCTCAACTATTCAGTCCACACAATCTACGCTTACCGCAACCGACTGCGTAACCGCGCAATCAACCGTGAGACCTTCGAAGCCGATATATTAAAAATAGGACGCATCGATCTATAGCGGCAAACAAAATGGCTGAAATGATTGTTATAATATAAGTTCAATCATTTGCCAGTAAGTCATGAAAACAGCCAAAGCCACTTTATTAGACCGCCGAAGCATACGCCGCTACGAGCGTGAAGATATCCCTCAGGAAACTATCGATTTCATATATGAGGCGATACGCAACACTCCCACCAGCTACAACGGTCAGCAATTCTCGGTTATAGATGTCGATGACCAGGCTATAAAAGAGCAGCTATACGAACTCACAGGACAGAAACAGATAAAGACCTGCCGACGGTTCCTGCTCTTTTGCGCTGATTACAACAAGATTTACACACTTGCTGCGGCAAAGTCTTCGGAAATGCCTGACTTTCCTATGACTGCCGACGGAGTAATCGTAGGAGTGGTCGACGCTACTCTTGCAATGATGAGCGCCCTTACCGCAGCCGAGGCGTCAGGACTTGGAACATGCCCCATCGGATATGCGCGAACCGCAGCTCCCGAAGCAATCGCACGCATACTGAAACTACCGCAGCATGTATTTGTCGTGTGCGGTCTTGCCATCGGCATCCCTCGCGAGATGCCCGACATGAAACCCAAGCAGGCAACCGACCTGGTAATCTTCCACAACGCCTACCGACAGGACGACATGACCGGGGAGCTGCTTGACTACGACAAACTGATTTCAGAATACAACCGCACCAGAACCGGCACAAAATCAGAAAACGACTGGTGCAATCACATCATAAGCTATTACAAAGAGGCGATGTCTTATCACACTCTTGACGCGCTACGCCGCCGAGGCTTTGACGTGACTCACTAAAATTGAATATCATAATAACTCTAATGCTATAAACATCACACTTTTATATTTTCGGGTAAGTTAATTTATGTTAACTTGCCCTTTGCTGCGTGTCAAAACAGCACAATTCCCCTCATATTTTAGTATATTTGCAACTATATATAGACCAACTTTGAATTTAATGCAATGAGATATTTACTATATGTCATTCTCTTTTTTGTTTCCGTGCTATCCGCAGGAGCAATTAATCACGATGACGAAAAGCTAATATTAATCATAACATCTTATAACCCAGACATGGGGTCGATGCAAGTCAATCTTGAGGAGTTTAACGAAGCCTACAGGAGTCTCGACCCTAATGCCCGAATAGCGATTGAGAGCCTCGACTGCCTGTATCTTAAAGACGCCAACACCTGGGATGACCGTCTTAAAAATATAATGGACAAGTATAACGGGACCCAGCAGCCCGACATGATAGTGTTGCTCGGACAAGAGGCATGGTCCACCTACCTGTCGCAAGACGATCAACGACTTAAACAGATTCCCGTAATGGGCGGATTGATAAGCCGCAACACCATTTCATTGCCGCCCGACTCAATCGACCTCTCCACATGGAAACCTGTCGCCAAGGATATACGCATCGATTTCAACGACTTCAATATCGTGGGAGGCTATGCCTATGAGTATAGCCTTAAGGACAACATCGACATGATGCGCAAGCTGTTTCCCGATGTAAAAAACATTGCGTTTTTGACCGACAACACTTTTGGCGGTGTCAACATGCAGGCTTGGATAAAGCACGAAACCTCAAAGTATCCCGAATACTCCCCCATCTACATCGACGGTAGGACGAAAACGGTTGAAGAAGCAAGCTCAACGATAGGAGCCCTCACCCCCGTCACCATCATTTTCTGCGGCACATGGCGTGTGGACCGAAGCGGAGAATTTCTTCTCGGCAACACCATCTCCATGCTGAAAGAAGCCAATCCCGAGATTCCGGTCATGACCCTGTCATCGGTGGGGATGGACATCTGGGCGGTAGGAGGTTTCACTCCTCAGTATCGAACTGTAGGAGCCAATCTCGCTCACGACTGCTTCAACTATCTCAACGATCCNCAATCAGCAGCGCCGGTGACGATCATCCCCGGGCAATACACATTTGACTACAATATGCTGCAACATTTCGGAATCGACTCATCAAAGATTCCGGAAACCGCCAACATCATCAACGANCCCGTTTCGCTCTACGACCAGCACAAGGCTGAAATCTGGTTTGCCATAGTGGTGGTAGCGATTTTAGCATCCGCGCTGATAATGGCGTTAATCCAGATCGCTCGTATCAAACGATTGAAGCATATTGTAGAAGAGGAGCGCAACAAGGTTCTCGACGCAATGAAAAAAGTGGAACAGGTGAGCCAACTGAAGACCAAGTTCATCCAGAACATGAGTCATGAGATACGCACCCCGCTCAACGCTATTGTGGGCTTCGCGCAAGTCCTGTCGGCNTCGCTCGATGAAAGCCTTCAGACATACGCCGACGTCATCACCAAAAACAGCGACGACCTGCTGAAAATGGTGAATGACATAATCGTAATCTCTGACATTGACGCAGGAAAAGCCGATGAGAAAAAACGAGTGTCGCTAAACGCCCTTTGCAATGCCGCCTATTCTCAGGCTGAATTCAAAAAATCGCCCAACACCTCATTCCGCTATCAGCCGGTAAGCGACGGAATCACCGTGTTGACTTCAAAGCATCTGGTTGAAGCCGCGCTCGCAAATATCCTGCACAATGCATTCAAATTTACCGATCGCGGCTCAGTGTCCATGAAATGCGAGGTGAGCGACGACTCCCGGAAAGCTATCATCACCGTTACCGACACAGGACCCGGAATTCCCCGCGACAAGCAGGAATGGGTATTTGAACGCTTCACTAAAATCAATGAGTTCAAGCAGGGTGCCGGAATCGGTCTCGCGCTGTGTCGCGCCGTTGCCAAAGCTATAGGCGGTTCAATAAAAATCGACACAAGCTACACCTCAGGGACCAAGATAATTTTCACATTCCCATGTGAATAACGTGCGCCAGATTTTGCTTTAAAATGGCACATTCTCGCCCATTCCGGATTTTATTTGGAACGGCTACGGTATTATTTGGAAATTTTACGTAACTTTGCACGGTTTTCGAGATGGAAAACCGGGAGATTAGTTACGTTTATTTTTCAACAACATACTCTTTAATCGTATGTGCGAGACAAAAAAAGCCATTCTGACTCTTGAAGATGGCACCACCTTCGAGGGCAAATCCTTTGGATATGCCGCCTCTACAGCAGGAGAGGTAGTGTTTAACACCGCCATGACCGGATATCCCGAGAGCCTTACCGACCCATCCTACGAAGGGCAGATCTTAGTAACAACCTATCCCATTCTCGGCAATTACGGAGTTCCTCCCCGCCGAGAAAAAAACGATGTCAGTGAATATTACGAGAGCGAGCACATCCATTGCAAAGCTATCATAGCGCAAGACTACACTTGGGAGCCCAGCCACTGGCAGGCTGACCGCAGCCTTGCCGACTGGCTCAAAGAAGAGAAAATCGTCGGAGTCTACGGCATCGATACCCGCGCCTTAACAAAACATTTGCGCGATCACGGATCGATGCTCGGCAAAATCACAGTCGAAGGGTGTCCCGATGTTGATTTTTACGATCCGAATGCCGAGAATCTCGTTGCAAAAGTAAGCTGCCGCTCAGTTGAAGAGCACGGTGAAGGCGAAAAGACCGTGGTGCTCGTCGACTGCGGAGTCAAGCACAACATCATCCGCTGCCTCACCCGCCGAGGAGTAAGAGTGGTCAGAGTGCCCTGGGACTATGACTTCACTTCAATCCCTTACGACGGACTATTCATATCCAATGGTCCCGGCAACCCCGATTTCGCCGGCAAAACGGTGGAGAACATAAAAAAAGCTATAGAAATAGGCAAACCGATATGCGGCATCTGCATGGGTAACCAACTTCTCTCGAAAGCCGCCGGAGCAAAAACCTACAAGCTGACCTACGGACACCGCAGCCACAATCAACCCGTGCGCCAGGTGGGCACGGAACGATGCTTCATCACCTCACAAAATCACGGATTCGCTGTCGACAGCGCGACTCTTCCCGACGACTGGGAACCGCTGTTCATAAACATGAACGACGGCACCAACGAGGGAATCCGCCACAAGACCAAACCGTTTTTCTCGGCGCAGTTCCACCCTGAAGCCTCGTCGGGACCTAAAGACACGGAGTTCCTGTTTGATGAATTTATTAACATGATATAATCCTCATTTCATTGCAGTCATGAATCAACATTCCATCAAAAAAGTACTATTGCTCGGAAGCGGAGCATTGAAAATCGGAGAAGCCGGCGAATTTGACTATTCAGGCTCTCAGGCATTGAAAGCGATGAAAGAGGAGGGAATCTCCACCGTTCTCATCAATCCTAATATCGCAACGGTCCAGACATCCGACGGATTTGCCGACAAGATTTACTTCCTACCCGTAACCCCCTACTTTGTAGAAAAGGTGATAGAAAAGGAGCGTCCCGACGGAATAATGCTCGCATTCGGAGGACAAACCGCTCTTAACTGCGGAGTGTCGCTACACGAAAGCGGCATTCTTGAAAAATATGGCGTAGAAGTGCTCGGCACTCCTGTGCGCGCCATCATGGATACCGAGGACCGCGAACTTTTCGTGAAAAAGCTCGACGAAATAAACGTAAAGACCATCAAGAGCGAAGCGGTAAGCAATATACCCGACGCTATCAAGGCAGCATCGGAACTGGGCTATCCCGTAATCGTTCGCGCGGCATACGCGCTCGGCGGCCTCGGAAGCGGATTCTGCGATGACGAACAGCAGCTCGTGGCTCTCGTGGAAAAAGCCCTCGCATTCTCCCCGCAGGTGCTCATCGAAAAATCGTTGAAGGGATGGAAAGAGGTGGAATATGAAGTGGTGCGCGACCGCTTTGACAACTGTATCACNGTGTGCAACATGGAGAATTTCGATCCGCTCGGCATCCACACCGGCGAATCGATCGTNGTAGCCCCGTCGCAAACCCTGTCCAACGAGGACTATCACTATCTTAGAAAACTTGCCATTAAAATCATACGCCACATCGGTATCGTCGGAGAGTGCAACGTGCAGTATGCTTTCGACCCGACATCTATGGATTACCGNGTNATNGAGGTGAACGCGCGCTTGTCGCGCTCATCNGCTCTTGCATCGAAGGCTACAGGATATCCGCTTGCATTCGTCGCCGCCAAACTCGGTCTCGGATACGGGTTGTTTGACCTCAAGAATTCTGTAACAAAAGAAACCTCGGCGTTCTTCGAACCTGCGCTTGACTACATAGTTGTCAAGATTCCGCGATGGGACCTCGGCAAGTTCCATGGAGTGAAGCGGGAAATCGGCTCCTCTATGAAATCGGTAGGAGAAGTCATGTCAATAGGACGCACCTTTGAAGAAGCAATTCAGAAGGGGCTCCGAATGATAGGGCAGGGTATGCATGGATTCGTTGAAAACAAAGAGCTCAAAGTTGCTGACATCGATCATGCGCTTGCTGATCCTACCGACAAGCGCATATTTGTCATTTCAAAAGCAATGCGCCAGGGATATTCTGTTGAGAAACTGCATGATCTGACCAAGATTGACCGCTGGTTCTTATATAAACTCCATAATATAGTACGCACTGCCGACGAGCTTGAAACCTACAACAGTCTCGAAGAGATTCCTATCGAGCTGCTGCGCAAAGCGAAGAGCCAAGGCTTCAGCGACTTCCAGATTGCAAGAGCCCTGCTCAAAGAGAACCTGTCGAATGCGGAACAGGAAATAGTCAAGGTGCGCGAATTCAGAAAAGCCCTCGGCATCACACCCGTCGTGAAACAGATCGACACCCTCGGAGCCGAATATCCGGCAATGACCAATTATCTTTATATCACCTACAACGGCGACACGAATGATGTGAACTATCTGCATGACCACAAGTCAATCGTAGTGCTCGGTTCGGGAGCCTATCGCATCGGAAGTTCCGTGGAATTTGACTGGTGCTCGGTGAACGCCCTAATGACAGTCAAGCGCGAAGGATGGCGATCAGTGATGATAAATTATAATCCTGAAACAGTCTCTACGGATTATGATATGTGTGACCGCCTTTATTTCGACGAGCTCACCTACGAACGCGTGATGGACATCCTCGACCTCGAACAGCCCCACGGAGTGATACTTTCAGTAGGCGGTCAGATTCCCAACAATCTCGCCACTCGTCTTGACAACGCAAAAGTGCCCATCCTGGGCACATCGGCAACTTCGATCGACAACGCCGAAGATCGTCATAAATTCTCTGCGATGCTTGATGAAATAGGCGTCGACCAACCACGTTGGCGCGAATTGACATCTTTTGCCGACATCAACAAATTCATCGACGAGGTAGGCTTTCCCGTATTGGTGCGTCCGAGCTACGTATTATCGGGAGCGGCAATGAACGTGTGCAGCAACAACGAGGAGCTTGAGCGATTCCTCAAGCTTGCGGCAAACGTGTCGAAACAGCATCCGGTCGTCGTCACCGAGTTCATCCAAAACGCAAAAGAGATAGAGATGGACGCCGTGGCTCAAAACGGAGAAATAAAGGTATATGCGATTTCTGAACACATCGAGTTTGCGGGTGTACACTCAGGCGACGCAACAATTCAGTTCCCGCCCCAGAAACTATATGTCGAAACAATACGCCGCATAAAGAAAGTGAGCCAAAAGATTGCCAAGGCTCTCAACATATCGGGACCTTTCAACATTCAGTTCCTTGCTAAAAACAACGACATCAAGGTTATCGAATGCAACCTGCGCGCATCGCGCTCATTCCCCTTTGTGAGCAAAGTATTGAAATTGAACTTCATCGATATCGCCACTCGTGTCATGCTTGGCATCGACGTGGAGAAGCCTCACAAAAACGCATTTGACCTCGACTATGTGGGCATAAAGGCATCCCAATTTTCATTCTCGCGCTTGCAAGGAGCCGACCCGGTGCTGGGCGTAGATATGGCTTCAACCGGAGAAGTGGGATGTATCGGAGCCGACACCGACGAGGCGATCTTGAAAGCAATGCTATCAGTGGGCATGAGAATACCGTCAAAAGGAAAGGGAGTGCTGCTTTCGACAGGCACGCCGAAACAAAAGGCCGCCATGCTCGACGCCGCCCATCAGCTCCACAATAACGGATACAGCCTGTATGCCACCGGCGGAACCCATCAATTCCTGACCGACAACGGTATTCCCGCAATAAAGGTCTACTGGCCGAGCCAGCCCGACATGCAGCCGCAAGCTCTCGAACTTCTCCACCACAAGGACGTGGATCTGGTCGTGAACATTCCGAAGAATCTTTCGGAAACCGAGCTCACAAATGGCTACCGCATACGCCGCGCATCAATTGACCTCAACATTCCGCTATTGACTAACGCCCGCCTTGCATCGGCATTCATCAACGCCTTTACCACTCTCCCTGTCGATGAAATCGAAATTCGTTCGTGGGATGAATATTAAGAGCACGATTTGGGAGTTATAAAAAATTTTATTACCTTTGTATTGCCGAAAGGTAATCGGGGCGTAGCGCAGTCCGGTTAGCGCACCTGCTTTGGGAGCAGGGGGTCGCGAGTTCGAATCCCGCCACCCCGACACATATTTTAATAAGAGCTGATTTTAAAATCAGCTCTTATTTTTTATTGCCCCTCATGCAGCGAGCCGGGACAGCAGCATTTCGGGGAAGTAGAAATTTACGGGGGGGAACTCTTTGCAGAGTGCGGGAAAGAGCAGCGGTGATTCCGTCACACCTCGTTTCGCTCGTAGTGACGAGTTATTCATAGGTATAAGCCTTTCAGGTTTGCAAACCGTGAATAGCCACTGCCTCCACTTTCCCTGATGCAGATTTTGCATGAGTGGGGCGAACAATTGTTACAAATTTCTGTTTCATGACCGCAAAAATGCCTCCGTAACAAGCTGCGCCAATTTTTGTAACAATTATGTAATTTAACATTTGACTATTTCTTTATTGAATATCAATTATTTCTATTTTAACAATAGTTAAAGTTTGTAGTTGCAGTAAAAAAATATCGTTTTTCCTATTGCATATTAAAATTATTATGTACCTTTGTATCGTAATCAATTTGTAACACGTTTGTGAAGCATTTGAGATTATAATTTTAATATTTGCACTACTTACTTAAAAAAACTTTCAACTATGGCTTCTTCAACATTTCAAACAAGACTTCTCGATCTTCAAAGCAATCTTTTAAACTTTGCATATACACTGACTGCTAACCGCGACGACGCTTATGATCTTCTTCAGGACACCACTCTCAAGGCTCTTGACAACGAAGACAAGTATGTTGACAACACAAATTTCAAAGGATGGGTCTTCACCATCATGCGCAACATCTTCATCAACAACTACCGCAAGGTCGTTCGCTCGGCAACCGTCATCGACCAGACTGAGGA
>WFMA01000047.1 GCA_009177195.1 Bacteroidales bacterium
CTATTCTATCCGTTGAACTACCAGGCCATTGGATTTTCCGTTGCAAAGTTACGCATAAAAAGCGACTTTCCCACAATTTTCACCAATAAAGCACTCAAAACGCCACAAAATTGCCGCAATTTGGAAAAACATCATCTCAGATAGGTAGCCGCCACGATTCCAACGACAACCTCATTGGAAACCGTTTCAAGCGTCATGTCGGCAAGCTCCTTGTCAGGATTCAACGGCAGGCACAGCATCACGCCCGCGCCGCCGTCGATACGCCGTCCGTAAACGCCCGTGATATTAAGCTCCTCCTCAAGATTGTCGCTAACGAGAGCTTCCTTGAACGTAAGGCGATAAGGGCGGGGAGTCTCCAACCGGAACGCCTTGCCGTCCACAAAATAATCCTGCTCGATGGGACACCAGTTGAACGGAGCCACAAGCGACAGCGTCTCTGAACTGCCGTCGGCATATCTCACCTTGATGCGGGCATTCTCCATGTAGCATTGCATGTGATTAGTACTGCCCGCAAGCAACAGTTCTATCCCGCGAGCCTTCCCCTGAAGCGGAATGGTGACACTGTCGGGATAGTTGTCAAAAAGCGACGTGTAGATCACGTTATTCCCTGTGGCAGTCGATTTATACGGTATGCCGAGCTTGGTCATTAACACCCCGTCGGCATCGAGAGCCGCCCTCAACCCCGAGTCATCGATATGGGCGGTATCCTTGGGATGACACCATTCGCCTATCCCCTGCACAGGAATCTGGAGAGTAGTGTAGGGCGAACGAGGCGACAGATACTCATTGCGGAATATGTCGGTCACGTTCGAATTATAGAATCCGGCAAGGTCGATTGTCTCATAGTCGTTGCCGTCGGCAATCATCAAGTCGAGAGCATACTCGGGCTTCACTTCATCCTTCGCCTGAGCCACCTCTTCCCACCAAGTCATTCCACCCTGCTTTACCTGGCGGAAGCCGTCGCGGGTCTTGCCGGTAGCCACAGCGAGCGACTGATTAATCGGCGCTCCCGCCCATTCAATCTCCACGTCCATCTCGCGGGCGGCAGGAGCGGTAACAGTTATCGACGGACGCCCCACGCTATCTTCAACTTTCTGCCACTTAGCGGGTCGCCCGTTGATTTTAACCGATTTCACATTCTCAGCGTATGCTCCCAGTTGGAAGGTGACCGTTTTGATCGGCTCCATATCAAGAGTGAGCTTGTAGGTCTCCTTGTCGCCGGCGCGCTTGAAGGAAAGCGAGAAATCGGAATGCTTGATTGAAGCATGATCCCAGTCGGAAGGGAATCCGGGTCTCACTGTCAGCTTCCCGTTCATAGCATCGGGATTGAAACCGAACAGCCCCTGCACCACGGCGCGCGAAATCACCCCAACAGGATCGCCGAAGTCACGGTAGCACTCGCCGCGCGCAGCATCGTAGAAACTGATCTGACCGATATTTCCCGGACTGCTGCCCATATACATCCCGTCGAGCATCGAGCTCTTGAGCAGACGCGCAGCCTCCTCGGGTCGACCTGCCTCCCAATAAGCGAGCACAGTGTGCATCACCTCGGCGAAAGCCACATTGTTTATACTCCATGCGTAAGGAAGCCAGTCGGTAGTGGCGATTGTCGCATACTCCCCGTCGGGACCGCCTTCAGCCTCCACCGCTATGTGAGGAATGTTATTGTCGATATATCTCGTGGCGCTGTAAGCCTGGAATGGGTCGGCGACATCGCTGTCGATCGCATGATACACCGTCCAAAGCCCCGGATGGTCATGGAGTCGCTGATGTCCCATGAAGTCTTTAAATTCAGCCCACACGCCCTTGTCAGCCATCCACAGCGTGGAGTTCAGCGCGTTGAGAATCTTCTCAGCCTCCTTCTTATAGGGCGTGGGATCCTCCCCTATCTTTTCGGCAATCTCGGCAGCAAGCTTGTTGGCTCGGTAATTATAAGCCGTCGAGTGGGTCACGGCGCCGCTGTTATAATAAAGAGCGTCACTCGCCCATATACAGCAATATGCGTCATAGAGCCCGTCGTCGTTCGGGTCATAATTGCGTTTCTCCCATGCGAGATGAGCCTGGATTACGGGCCACATTTGGCGGGCATATTCCAAATCGCCGGTCCAGTTGAAATGCCACAGAAGCTCGTCCATGTAACATAGATTCATGTCGTAATGGTGCATCTGGTCATTGCGTTCGGGATTGCGGCATATATAGCCGTTGCTATACATCTGAGTGCCCCATTTCTTCTCGGCGCGCGCCAAATTCATCGTCGAGTCCTGAGAGGGGTGAGGAATCACCGGCTCCACATCGGTCACCTGCGACTTGGCGTAAGCGTCAAAATGGGTGCGCGCGCGGTCATGCCATCCAAGGAAGTCGCCCGTGTAGGCGGCTCTCCACCCGCTCAGCNGCATTCGCCAACCCACGNCGCCGNGCAACCATGTTTTACCNNCCCATATACCGTCGGCGGCAGCCATTNTCGCCGAGCCGAGAGTGTTGAAATAAGGATCGGGGGTGTCGATCACAAGCCTGTCGGCAATCTCCTTGCGTTGAGCCTGCGCCTCGTTATAAGCGGCGGCGAGCTTCTTCTGCCCCGCTGCCGTCACGTCTCGGTCAAAATATTCTATATAAGCTGTAGCACTTTTGCCACCAATCATCACCGATGCGCGGCGCAGATTGTCGCGGTTCTCGGCTGGAGCGAATGCGTTAGCCGGGTCAGCTCCGATGTCACCGCTGCGGTTAAGCTTCACCTTCACCGTCGAGCAAGCGTTGGCGGTGAGCACGCTCCCCTTCGGCATATCCTTTGCCACGACTTTCCATATCGCGCCCTCCCGGTCGTAGGTAGCGACAACAGTCATGTCGATCGATCCGTTNCCCCACGCCGGATCGGTGAGCACGTAACGGCGCTCGCCCCCGGTGTAGTANGCNGTGCAGTCGGCAACCGAGTCAAGACGCATAGTCCTGCCNTCGACCGTCACCGTGAAGTGGATATTGCGGTTCTCGCTCTTGTGATAGGCGGCGAAAATGGGCATGTCGCTCGTCTCGATGCGAAACAGAGTGGGACCGCCGTAAAGAGCGCGCGTATATAGATTCTTTCCGTTGCGCGAAACAAAGCTGCCATCTTCCGATGGAAGATACTGCATCTCTCTGCGGGCTCCCCGATAGTCGGTGTTGAACGTCGACGACTCGATATAGTCCTGTCCCAGAAGAGCCAACGGCAAAGCCAGCATGGCAAGTGCGCCTAATATTTTCATGTCAATTGTTTTTAAGGTAATTATTGATATACAAAGATAAGGAAATTCCGCAAAAATCAAAGCGTTATCCCCTCGCTATCTTCTTATTCTGATTTTTATAGCCTCGGGCGGCAGATTATCGGTCGAGTCCACCACAAGCACAAGGTGCCCGCCACCGCCGGCGCCGGCAAGTTTCCATGCGCGCGCCATCGGAGCATATTTTTCAATATATTCCCCCACGCGCTCATTCAGCATTGCGGGAAACATCGAGGTCTGAGCCTCAAAGGAGTCGCGGAATGCGGCGGCAAACCGGTCTATATCACGTTCCATTATCGCCTCCCAGCAGCGGTCGGCGGCAGCGGCAAGCGCCTTCACCTTCTCCTCGTCAATGCGTTTCCCCTCGACTACCGAATAGCCTTTGGGGCGAGGAAACATCGGAATGACACACAAGTGATCCTCAAGCCACGATAGCACAGCTTCGTCATGACACGACTCTATCTTCACCGGCCAGTAACCGTTGTCATAGTAATGGCGTGTCAACCCCGACATGCAGATGCCGATAGCGTCCTGCGCGCCCGACACGTGTTCCCCCTTCTCGGGAGGATTCTCGAAGCAGAACAGCAACCGCGCCAGCATCTCCTCGTGATAATTGGGCAACTCATAAGGCCATATTTTTCTTGCGGCATTACGGGTGGAGGTCGACATTCCGCCGCGCTCCATGAACTCCACGGTGGGCTCCACACTCACTGTCAGCGCCCACCCCGGAGCATATTGCGACACGTAGGGCTGATCAATCCATGTTCCAGCAAGGTCGATGCGGTAAGGGATAGCGCATTTCACCGTTGAACGCAACGATGTGGTCGAGCGGGCGTCAAGACCCTCGTCGGGCTTGCGCTGCAATTCTATATACTCTATTCCACGGCTGCGGCAAAACTCCCTCTTCACGTCCGAACCGCCGTCGCTGTTCACCACGAAAATGTCGGGTTTCACCATGTCGACAATCTCCTCAAAGTCTATCTTCCCCGAGCCGGTGTTGATGTAAGCGTCGGTTACATAGCGTATCGCCTTGACCATGTAAAGGCGCTCGCGTTCCGAATAAACCGGCTTGCGGTTTTTAAGCTCCATTACGGTAGCGTCCGATCCGATGCCCACATACAGGTCGCCATATTGCGAAGCNTCTTTGAAAAACGCCACNTGCCCGCTANGANGCATGTCATAGCACCCCGACACAAACACTCNTTTATTTGCCATAATCCCTATTTATCAGCCATTACAGTGTTGAAATCATTTCTTGAAGAATCTCCCGGTCAAGCGCCCCTACGCNCNGCGTGTCATCNGACTCNGCTATGCGGCAGCCGTCAAGATAGNGTTTTCCNGCAGCCTCCTGATACCACGTCAGTATGCGGTCAATCTCAGGAGTGGCTACCCCCGTCAGCTCAGCAGCCATCTTTATCATCAGCAGCCCGTAGGTGAAATCCTCGGTGAAGTAGCGGGAGTCCATGTCGGGAACGAAACCGCCCTCAGGCAATTCCTTCATCGGAGCAAGCAGCCCCTTGAACGCGTCGATCGAGCGAATCTTGCGGCTGAGCGACGCAGCGTCGTGCGATTCGTAATACTCAAGCAACGGCGGAATGTCGCCGTCGTCAAGTTTCAACGCCTTCAACAGCTCCTGAAACTCGCTGTCGGCAGCGATAAGCGTCGCGCTGCTGCTGTCGGTCCAGTCCTCATAGAATCTCGGAATCGACGGCATCACCTCGGAGCCACGGGAAAACATGTCATAAAGGCGGGAGGTGTGAAGAATGGGGTTGCTGTTGGTCAACGTCGCTTGCAGCGGATTGCGCAACGCCTCCACCGGAGTGAGGTGCATGTCGGCAAGAGCTGACGAAAGCCTGTCAACAGTTTCACCATCCATCCCCCTGAAGCCCACGCGCATCAGTTTGCGATAGCCAAGCAGGGAACCCGACTCGCCGTAACGGTTCACGCGGGCAATGAACGGCGGACGCTGAAATCCGAAGAGCCTCGCTTTAAGCCCGAGCTCACGGAGAGCCATCACAAAAAAGCCCGTGCAGCAAAACACGCTCCCCACGCATGCGTCTTCGTCGAGCCACGGTTTTATGCGGCGCAACTCTTCAGCCATCGCAGTCGCAGGCAGGCACACAAGCACAATCTCCGATCCGGGAATGACATCCTCGGGCTGGGAGCTGACGGCATTAAGCCGTCCTTCAAAAACCCGGCGCTCAGGGTCGGTCACCGTCACCGTCGCGCTCCATCGTTGCGGATGGCGCGTCAACAGGTTCACCATGTAGCCGCGGGCGGCGGCGACACCGGCAATCACAGTTCCGAGATTTCCACCTCCGCAAATACATATCCGCTTCATTCCGCCCTTATCCATTCCGTTTGTCTTTATGGTGTTTAACCCAATATTCTTTCATCGCCTCGACAAGGCGGTCGTTGTCCTCGCGCCCTCTCACGGCTATGCGCGCGTATTGCGCTCCTTCGGGGAAGCCCTTCTTCGACGAGCAGTCCTTGATGTAGATGTTATAATCGGCAAGCAGCGTTTTTGTCAGGTCATAGGAAGTGACTCCGCCGGTCAGTTCACACAGGAAATAATTAGCCTGCGACGGAATCACTCTCAGGAACGGCACTGTCTCAAGCTCCCGATGGAAAGCGGCGCGTTCGCTTCTGAATTTTTCACATGCGTTGCGATAATCCCCCTCATACTTGCCGAATATCTGCATGTAGAACTCGGCGAAGGAGTTAATGTTCCATATCGACACATCGCTGCGAAGGCTGTCAATGAGCTTCCTGTCGGCTGACGCAAGCACACCGAGGCGCAGTCCCGGCACTCCGTAGGATTTGGAGATGCTCTTCATCACGCAAAGGGAGGGGTAGCTTTCAAGCACATCATTCTTCAGCAGTGAATTTTCTTCTCCGCCCACGCTGAAATCCACGAACGACTCGTCGACCACAAGCCTTATGTCCTTCGACTGGCAATAAGCGGCAAGCTTGAGCACCTCGCCGCGGGGAATAAAGTTGCCCGACGGATTATCGGGATTCACGAGCAGCAGCGTTGAAATATCTTTATCGCCGAAATAATCGATTAAATCGTCAGCGGTGTAGGAAAAATTGAGATTGCACGGATAATACTTCACCACCCTGTCGGCGGGGAGACGGTTGGGATACTCCTCGAAAGTGGGAAAAGTTACCCCCGCCTTTCCGGGCAGCTGCTCCATCAGAGCCTTGATAAGCTCGGCGGCGCCATTGCCGATGCACACATACTCCTGCCTGATGCCGAAATATTTTCCCGCAAGCAGCGAATTAACACCCATTCCCGACGGATACTCGCGCAGAAGGGTGTCGAAATTAGCCTTCATCTCGTCATTAAGACGCTTGCTCGGGAAANAAGGGTTCACCAGATAGCAGAAGTCAAGCAATCCCGGATAGCGCCAGTAGCCGCCATAGCTGTGCTGGATTTTAGCAAGACGCTCCTCGGGCGAGGCAAACATCGTTTCGGCTATTCGGAGGTCCTGCACGTCGTCGATTTCATACCATTTCATGCCCGACACCGGCAACGCTTTAAGACCGGCGCGGTCAATGAGCGTGATCACCCTCAGCACCTGCTCGTAGTACTCGTTGTTTCCAAGCACGCTCAGATACGCTTCCAAAAATGGCAGATAGTGGTTCACCGTGAAATCGCGGCTGAACTTATAGACATTGACCGTCTTATAGTAAAACGGGGTGTCCTCATAGTTGAACGCCTTTTTGGAAATAAAATTGACTATATTGTTATCCTCGTCGATAGTNACCATCGTGCCGTCATTCCATGACTCATATCTTGACACGAGCGCCAGGGTGGGATACTCGCTCTCAATCGCCGTCGACAGGATGCGGTCCTCGAAAATAAGGTCGCTTTCCAGCAGCAGGGTGTCCTCCTCTTTCAGATAATCGCGCGCCAGCCACAGGGAGTAGATATTGTTGGTCTTGTCGTATACGCGGTTCTCCACGAAAAGCACTCCAAGCTCGGGGTAACGCTCCGTCACATAGTCTTTCAGCTTTTGCCCTTCATATCCCACAACCATCACAATGCGGCTCAGGTTATGACGCGACAATTGCTTGAGCAGGCGGTCAATAAGCCGTTCGCCATTGACCTCGACCATACACTTGGTGTTGTTTGCGGTAAATTCACCGAGTCTGCGCCCCATTCCGGCGGCAAGAATAACTGCTTGCATATCCGTGATAACATCTATTGATTACACAAANATAAGAAANCTTTCCCNAAANCAGCNTCTAAGNCCGNCAAATACCCGCTTCAGCNGCGCTATCGAANTCNCCGCATCCACTCGGGCGACGAAAAAAAATGGAGGGACCCTGCATTTAGGATCCCTCCGTGAATTTATTCAAAAGGGGTTTCGATTAGTCGATAAGCTCGTCAGCCTTGTAACCGCCCATTTCGCGAACAGCGTTCTTAAGCATCACATACTGCTCGAAGAGGTTGTTTACAGGAACTTCATCCTTGGTGTAGTCGTGCATCGGGCTCTTGAGGAAGAAGCTCAGGAAGCGCTGAGTGCCATACCATCCGCAACGAGCTGCCATGTCGATGAGCAAGCAGAGGTCGAGGCAGAGGGGAGCTGCNAGGATAGAGTCGCGGCAGAGGAAGTTGATCTTGATCTGCATCGGATAGCCCATCCAGCCGAAGATATCGATGTTGTCCCATCCTTCCTTGTTGTCATTGCGNGGAGGATAGTAGTTGATGCGNACCTTGTGGTAGTANTCNGTGTANAGGTCGGGCTGNTNTTCGGGAACGAGGATNNNCTCNAGNGTAGANAGNTTNNNNACNTCCTTGGTGCGGAAGTTGGCGGGTTCGTCAAGAACGAGACCGTCACGGTTACCGAGGATGTTGGTTGAGAACCATCCTGCGAGACCGAGGTGGCGAACACCGATGATGGGAGCGAAACCTGACTTAACGAGAGTCTGTCCGGTCTTGAAGTCCTTACCGGCGATGGGCATCTTGGTCTTTTCAGCGAGTTCCCACATTGCGGGGAAGTCAACGGTGGTGTTGGGAGCGCCCATGATAAAGGGAGCGCCTTCAACAAGCGCAGCGTAAGCATAGCACATTGACGGAGCGATGTGTTCGCGGTCGTCAGCCTTCATTGCAGCCTCAAGATCGGCGAGATTGTAGTGAACATTCTCGTCAACCGGAACATAAACTTCGGTAGAAGCTGCCCAGAGCACAACGATGCGGTCGCATTTGTGTTCAGCCTTGAAGTTGCGGATATCTTCGCGAAGAGCTTCAACCATTTCCCAGCGAGTCTTGCAGTCCTTCACATTGTCACCCTCAAGACGCTTTGCATAGTTCTTGTCGAAAGCAGCCTTCATGGGCTTGATAGCNTNGAGCTCGTCCTTAACGGGNAGGATGTCTTTCTCCTTAAGAACCTCGCAGTTCATTGCTGACTCAAACGCATTCTGNGGATAAACGTCCCAAGAACCGAATTCGATTTGGTCAAGTGATGCGAGAGGAATGATTTGGTTATAATGAAGATACTTCTTGTCAGCGCCTTCGCCTACACGGATTACATCATACTGAGTTGATGAACCGATAGGTTTTGCANGACNTTTGCGTGCCATGAGGACACCGGTAATAANTGNAGTACTTACTNCTCCAAGTCCTACAACGAGAATANCGAGTTTACCCTNGGCTTTCTTAACTTCACTTTGATTCATGATTGTGATGGTTAATTAGTTTTTATTTCCCTTTTTTGTATTAGTTC
The DNA here is from genome assembly GCA_009177195.1 of Bacteroidales bacterium. Classification (GTDB taxonomy): domain Bacteria; phylum Bacteroidota; class Bacteroidia; order Bacteroidales; family Muribaculaceae; genus Muribaculum. Next base: position 8,984 of record WFMA01000047.1, read on the forward strand.
AATCTCTATTTGCTATTTTTCCTATAGTTTAAGGCTAAAAGCGTGTAAAAGTAGTAGTTATTTTTGAGNTGTNAAAAAATTNTTCAACAAACTNTATTCACAATAAGTAAAATTTANTTAAAAATATCTCATTTTAGCCAAAACTCCTTAAATCACGCTCCAAAAATAGTTATTTATGTTAACAAGTCATAATGCCACGTCAAGCAATTCCGACAGATTTTTGATGATTGCCGGGTGCATGACGGCATCCTCGTCAGCCGTCCAGCCCTTACCCTTCAACCATGCCACTTTGCATCCTATGCTCTCGGCGGGAACGATATCCTTTTTATACGAGTCGCCCACTACGAGCACCTCTCCGGCAGGAAGCCCCAAAGCCTCCACCCCGAGAGCGAAAATGCGAGGATCGGGCTTGCGAACACCCACCACCGCGCTCTCTATGATCTCCTTGAAATAGCGGCGAAGGTCAAAATCCTCCAGAACAGCCTCCACGTTGCCATAGAAATTGCTCACAAGCACCATGGGATAGCGCTCGGCAAGACGTTCAAGAACAGGACGAGCCTCGTCGGCGCACTCGCGAGCCCTGTCATAGCAATAGCGGGCTATAGCAGGGGCGAGCGACTCAACGTCGTCCTCGTCAACCACTTCCTTTTCGACCAGATAATTAAGTTCGATCACCATTTTCTTATAGAGCAGAGCGTAAAAGTTATCATCAGGCTTGATGTGGGGATGACGGGCGAGCTCGCGCTCGGCATGAACGTAAGCGTCACGGAAAGTAGCCTTGTCGACATCGACTTTAGCCGACCTGTAGCCGTCCCATATCACCTCGCTCCAATGAGCGCCGCGGCTGTCGATCGTGCCGCCGTAATCGAAAATGACACCTTTAATAATATCCTTAATAGAGTCCATCTTTCAGTTGCTTTACAAAATTGCGGCAGATGCGCTCATGGCGTGCCACCATATAGACGAGAATCCCGTTGAGCACCGTAAGCTCGAAAACGAAGTAGAGCCACGGCATCGAAAGGAACAGCGAAGTGAACAGCGCGATAGTGCGCCAGTTGAATGAAAGTATGTTGGTATACTTCATCAGCGGCAAGCTCTTGGCGCGGAACGCCTCACGGAATGAAGCCGGAATGTTTCCGTCGGGGAAACGGCTTTTCAGCTCCCGGCGCAACGACTGCATGGCAGGGGTCATCACCTCCTGGTTGGCAGTATAATTGGTGTAGACCGACAGCGTCAGCTTGCTCCAGAAATTGCGGGTCCACGACAGTGCCGCAAGCTTCTCCTTCAACGCCGCCGCCGATTCGAGCTCGCTTCCGCCCTCCCCTTTCAGGAAATAGAGGTGGAACTGGCGGTAATAGTCAGCCATGGCAGCCTGCTTGGCGTGACACAGCCCGGCGACAACGGCAATGGTCCATATAACCCAAGTGTGGGCTGAGAAAAATTCCGACGTCAAGTTTTCGCGGAAGCATATCGCAAAGTAAATCGCGGCAAACCACAGGTCGCCGGCAAGACCGTCAAGTATGCGCCCCAGCCGTGAATACTGCTTGGTCATGCGCGCCAGCTGCCCGTCGGCTGAATCAAACGAGTTAGCCCACACAAGCAGCAGCATTCCCGCCACATTTATCCACATGTCGGGGAAATAAAACAGCACTCCCGCCGCAACGCCGAGGAATATCGACGCGATAGTGATGGCGTTGGGGGTGATTCCGAGGCGCTTCGCAAGACACGCCCACATATAGCCTATCTTGCGGTAAAACCACAGGTCGATGTGCTCCTCGGTGTCCATCGACTTCAGTGTGCTCTGCAACGAGCTGTTGCTGTCATTCGTAGCCGATGATGTCATTTCTGATGCTCTTTAATTGTGTTGATAATGCACTTCGCTATGTGGGGAGCCGCTTCCTGGCGGCACGGAGCGAAGCTGGGCCAGTCGTTAAAGTCGATGATGCGTATCGAGCCGTCGGGGTTCACGATGCAGTCGCCGCCATAAATCTTGACGTCGAGCACCTCGCTCGCAGCCTGGCATATCGACATCATCCGCGCCTTGTCAAACTCGATTCCCTGCGACTTTCCGTTGATAGCCTCATGACCATACTTGGAATGTCCCGCCTCGAAGGGATAGAACCANTAGAAGAAAGGCGTGCCCTGCACACCGTAGAACTTGATGAGGTCGCCGACGAGATGGCGGTTGATGACGGCGCGCTTGATNCCGCGCAGGAAATATTCCTGAAGCACCTCCTGAGCCTCCTCGGGGTGGCGCACGTANCTCACNTCCTCCTTGTGCATGGCATGGAAGTCGCCGCGCTTGATCCAGCACTGCGTGTAGCCCGCTTTTTTAAGTTTGCCAGCCACNGCCTCGTCGGTGTCCACGATAAGGCTTTCGGGATAAGGAATGTTGCTGCCCACGAGAATGCGCGTCATGCGCTCGCGGGTGCAATTTTCGATTCCGTAACC
>WFMA01000012.1 GCA_009177195.1 Bacteroidales bacterium
TCATGACGGGGCAGACGTCGATTCAGGATGTGCTGTTCTTCCCGCAGATGCGGCCCGAAAAGAAAGTCGCGAGCGACCCGGCCGAGAAGTACATCGAAATCGGCGCCTTCGTGTTGATCATGAACCCCGGGTTGTCATTTTTTTATGGCGGCATGGTGGGGGCTAAGAATGTGATATCCACTATGCTCCAAAGCTTTATCGTGATGGGTTTCATCAGTGTGATATGGGTGATATTCGGCTTCGGGCTCGCCTTTGGCAACGACATCGGCCATGTGATAGGTAATCCGCTGGATTTCCTGATGTTTGACGGAGTGGGCGCCGACAACGTGGTCGACCGCCAGGAAGCGGCGTTATCGGAAATCGGTATTGCGACCACCACTATTCCGTTGATGCTGTTCGCGCTGTTTCAGATGAAATTCGCCATCATCACCCCGTCGCTGATCACAGGTTCGTTTGCCGAGAGAGTTCGTTTTTCGGGCTATCTTCTTTTCATGGTGCTGTGGGTGGTGATTGTCTATTGCCCGCTTGCACATTGCACATGGCATCCCGACGGATTGTTTGGAATGCTTGAGGTTCATGACTATGCGGGCGGCATCGTGGTTCATGCGGCGTCGGGAGTGGCTGCTCTCGCAGGGGCGATGTTCCTCGGGAAGCGTGCGCAATCAGATGAAGCCGCCAAGCCCGCCAATGTTCCTTTCGTGCTTCTGGGCGCGGCGATGTTGTGGCTGGGATGGTTCGGTTTTAACGGAGGTAGCTCGCTTGCCGCCGACGGTGTCGCCGTGCTCGCGTTTCTGAACACAAATACCGCGGCTGCGACGGCGATGGTGACATGGGTTGTTTTCGACGCTCTGCGCGGCAGGAAGCCGTCGGCTATGGGTGCCGCCATCGGAGCTGTCGTGGGTCTTGTGGCTATCACTCCCTGCGCCGGCTGGGTGACTGTGGGACAGAGCATTTTCATTGCGTTTGTGATCACGATGTGCTGCAATCTCGCCGTTTCGTGGAAAGGTTATTCGCAGATGCTCGATGACGCGCTCGACGTGTTTCCCACCCATGGGCTCGGTGGAATCCTCGGCACGGTCGCTACGGGAATCTTCGCCTACGGATTTTTTGCCAAGGAGAATCCCGACATTATTTCCCATGCTCAATTTTTCTGGAACCATATCCTGGTGCTGTTGATAGTGTTTGCCTACACATTCGTGATGAGCTACGGGCTTTACTGGCTCACTAACAAGATTATCCCGCTGCGAGTTTCGCGCCACAATGAGGAGATAGGGCTTGACTTGTCGCAGCATGGCGAGGAGTATGGCGTTGAGGCGGGTACCGGTATCGCAGAGGACGTGATGAGTGACGCCGAGTGGTTCAGCGGCATGGAGCAAAGCTGATGCCTCGCAGATTTTGCTTTTTTTACAATACAGGGCGTGCCGAAAAGCGGCACGCCCTGCTTATTTATATAAGGTTGAGCCTTTCAAGCTCTTGCAGAGGGAATGTTACAAGGAGTTGTAGGAGGGGGAGAAGGTGTCGCCTTGAGAGATGTCGCCGGTGGAGAGCCCTTTCTTGAGCCATTTCATGCGCTGGTCGGAGCGTCCGTGGTTGAACGATTCAGGCACGGCATAGCCTTGAGCCTGTTTTTGCAGATAGTCGTCGCCTATCACCGAGGCTGTGGTTATCGCCTCTTCCAAGTCGCCGTTTTCGAGCGAGCGGAACATGCGGTTNTCGTGNTAGCCCCACACNCCGGCATANAAGTCGGCTTGNAGCTCGATGCGCACGCTGGTGNGGTTGGCTTCGGTCTGTGATTGACGTGCCATCATCGTGTGGGCTTTNTCGAGAGTTCCGAGCAGATGCTGGACATGGTGCCCCACTTCGTGGGCGATCACATAAGCGTAGGCGAAGTCGCCGTCGGCTCCGAGTGTNTGNCTCATCTGGCTGAAGAANGAGAGGTCGATGTAGAGCTTTTCGTCGGCTGAACAATAGAACGGACCGGTCTGTGCGGTGGCGTTGCCGCATCCGCTTTGAACTGCGTCGGTGAAGAGCACGAGTGTNGGCGGGCGATAGGTGGCTCCGTGCTGGCGGAATATTTCCGACCACACATCCTCGGTCGAGGCGAGTATCTGGCGCGAGAATTCAGCGAGCTCCTCCTCTTGCTGCGTGGGCACGTATTCGGTGGTCTCGGAGTCGCCCATCAATCCGGCTCCGCCGTTGAGCACGCTTAGGGGGTTTCCGCCCATGATCCATGTGAGGAGTCCTAAGATGATTAGTCCGCCGATGCCCATTCCTCCTGCTTTGATGGGGAATACGCCTCCTCCGCTCCGTTGTCCGCGCCGGTCATCTACGTTTGAACTTTGGCGCCGTCCGTCAAGTCTCATAATCTATAAGTTTTTTTTAGTTGTGGTATTCTTTNAATTATAATAGTGAAAAGTCTGCTTTTGTTCTTGTCGTCGTTAATGGCGCGTAAGACTCAAAAGCAGACTTTTGAAAGGGGGGGAGTATCACAAGGGTGATTACTTGTCGTTTTCGTTGCCGACTTTTTCCTGAACGGCAGCGTCGAGCACGGCTATTGTGGCGAGGTTGACGATGTCGCGCACCTGACTGTCGACGTTGATGAAGTGAACAGGTTTGTTAAGACCCATCTGGATCGGTCCGATAACCTCACCTACGCCCATTGAGAGCAACATCTTGTAGGCGGTGTTGGCTGAGCTGAGGTTGGGGAAGATGAGGGTGTTCACGTCCATGCCTTTGATGCGGTTGAACGGATAGGTTGTGTCGCGCATCTTGGTGTTGAGTGCATAGTCGATCTGCATTTCACCGTCGACGGGGAGCTCGGGATAAGTCTCCTGAAGTTTGGCGACCACGTTGTGGACAATGCGTGAGCCGTGGAGCTTGCTGCCGCCGAAGTTGGAGTAGGACACAAGCGCCATCACGGGATTNTGGGCGAAGTATTCCACCGAGTTGCGTGCGAGGCGCGCGATGTCGAAGAGGGTGTCTTCGTCGGGGTGGCTGTTGATCGAGGTGTCGGCGATGAAGTATACTCCGCGCTGTGTCTGCAGGATGTGCATTGATGCGAAATGGTTGAAAGAGGGGCGTATGCCGATAACTTCTTTCGCAATTTCGGTGGGACGCAGGTTGCCTGAATAGGTTCCGGCGAGGAGCGCGTCGGCTTCGCCGCTTTCCACGAGCATCATTCCGAAATAGTTTCGGTCAAACATCAGTTCGAGCGCTGCGGGATAGGTCATGCCGTCGCGTTCAAGTTTCTTGGCGAACTGCTTGGCGAATTTGGCGCGGCGGTCGGCTTCGCGGTCGTGGCGCAGATTTATGATTTCGATTCCGTCGATGTTGATTCCGAGGCGGGCGGCGCGCTTTGCGATCATCTCTTCGTTGCCGAGGAGCACCGGTGTGCAGATGCCTTCCTGGTAAGCGTTGACGGCTGCGCGGAGCATGTTGTCGGTGTTGGCTTCGGGGAATACCACGCGTTTCGGGTTTTCGCGGGCGGTTTCGGTCAAGCGGCGCATGAGCTGGTCGTCATAGCCCATTAACTTGCGGAGCTTCTTGTTGTAAGCCTCCCAGTCGGTGATGGGGCGTGTAGCCACTCCTGATTCCATCGCGCCTCGCGCCACGGCGGGAGCCACGCAGGTGATGAGTCGCGGGTCGAGCGGCTTGGGCAGGATGTAGTCCTTTCCGAACTGGAGGTTGCTCATTCCGTAGGCGGCGTTAACGACCGANGGCACGGGTTCCTTGGTGAGGGCGGCGATAGCCTTGACGGCTGAAAGCTTCATCTCTTCGTTGATGGCAGTGGCTCCGCAGTCGAGCGCGCCGCGGAAGATGTAGGGGAATCCGAGCACGTTGTTGATCTGGTTGGGATAGTCGGAGCGTCCTGTTGCGAAGATTAGGTCGGGACGCGAGTTGATGGCGGTTTCGTAGGCGATTTCGGGGTCGGGGTTGGCGAGAGCGAACACGATGGGGTTGGGCGCCATCGACTGAACCATCTCGGCAGTCACCACGTCTTTCACCGAAAGACCGAGGAACACGTCGGCATCGACCATCGCTTCTTTAAGGGTGGTGATGTCGCGCGAAGTCGCAAACTGCGCTTTCTGCGGGTTGAGGTCGGTGCGGCGGGTGTTGATAACTCCTTTTGAGTCACACATCACCACGTTTTCCGGTCTTATACCAAGGGCTATGTAAAGTTTCGTGCAGCTGACAGCGGCGGCTCCGGCTCCGTTCACCACGAGGCGGGCGTCTTCAATCTTCTTTCCCTGGATTTCGAGGGCGTTGAGAAGTCCCGCGCCTGAAATGATGGCGGTNCCGTGCTGGTCGTCGTGCATGACGGGGATGTCGCACTCTTCTTTCAGCCGCTGCTCGATTTCGAAGCATTCAGGCGCTTTGATGTCCTCAAGGTTGATGCCGCCGAAAGTGGGGGCGATCGCTTTCACTATCTCGATGAATTTCTTGGGGTCCTTCTCGTTGACTTCGATGTCGAAGCAGTCGAGACCTGCGAATATCTTGAACAGAAGTGCTTTTCCTTCCATCACGGGCTTTCCTGCAAGGGCGCCTATGTCGCCGAGTCCGAGCACTGCGGTTCCGTTGCTGATCACGGCAACGAGATTGCCTTTATTGGTATATTCGTAAGCGTCCTGCGGGTTCTGTTCGATTTCGAGGCAGGGGTATGCTACGCCCGGAGAATATGCAAGAGCCAAGTCTTGTTGTGTTGAATATGGCACGGTGGGCACGATTTCGATTTTGCCCGGCTTTCCCTCGCGGTGGTAGTCGAGGGCCATTTCTTTAGTTACTTTAGACATTTTTTCTTAGATTGTTAGAATATCCGCAAATTTACTAAAAATAATCTAAAATGTAATTATTGGGCGAAATTAGTTGCAAAATTCTTTTTTATCGCATGAATTTGCTGCATAAATATCGCATAAATGTATTCGGATTCAGGTCTTGGCTGCAAAAAAAAAGTTCCGCAAGGAAGGCGTTGCCGGTTGAGGGGCGCGGTCTTCCTTGCGGAACTAAAACGCGGTGTTTTATAGTTCAGAAACAGGCTATTGTTCGAAGTAGGTCATGCCGGTGGTATAGGAAATACCGTTGACAGATGAGATGATTGAGGTGATGCGGTTCTTGTCATTGAAAGTGTAGGATATTCCATAGCTTTCCGAACTGCTGTTTTCGGGGTCCTCGTGGTCAATCAAGTGGTGGGTCACCTTGTCGGGTAGCACGGAAGAGGCGTTGCCGAGATAGCCCGCAGTTGCAAAGACATAGGCAATGGGGCTGTAAAAGCCCATTCCGTAACCGAGCTGAGGAGTGACGATGTTGTAGGTGTTGGTGTGGGACTGAGTGTAGTCGTAGGTGTAGCTGTTGCTTTCATCGCTTTCGTTCCACACGGCGCTTTCGAGCGCTCCGCCTTTGTAGCTGTATTTGATTGTCGCTGCGGCTTTTCCGCTGTCATGCTCGCCGTCATACATTTCTTCCCATGTGCCGCTTAGATTCATGGAGGAGATGCGGTTGTCGCCGTTGTAGCTGATTGTCACGTTGATGGTCTGTTTGTACCACTCGTTCGAGCCATACTTCTCTTCTTCTTTTTCGAGATAGCTTGCAATGAAGCCGTCGGTNTTGAACTTGAAGTTGGTGGCTTGCCATGATTCGCCGTCGTTGTCGCCGAAACCTCGCGCCACGATGCGCACGAGCTTGCGTCCGGTCGATGCTGCCGCGCGTGAGCCTTCATATTCGAAATCGTAGATTGTTCCGTTATATTCGGCGTTCTTTATAGAGCCGTCACTGTTGTAATTGATTTTAGTGGCTCCGTCGCCGGCAACACGCACTCCTTCGACCACAGATGACGGGATGGGCATGTCGACAGCTTCGCCGCTGCCCGGCTCGTCTTTGTCGTCGTCGCTTGAGCATGATGCTGCCATGAAGCTGAGTGAGAGGGTCAGAATGGGGTAGATCAGGAATTTGATATTCATCGTTTTGGGTAAATTTTGATTGTTTAAAAAATGCCGGGTGTCGGATAGATCGCGGCGCCCGGCATCATAGTATTAATCGAAAAAAATTAAAAATTGTAGCCAAGAGAGATTGAGAAGTTGTTGTATTTCGCATCGATGTCAGAGTGGCACTTGGTCAAACCAAACTGATACTGGGCTCCGAGGAAGAATTTTTTCAAGGTGTAGCCTGCGCCTACGCCGAGACCCATCTGGAAGCGCTTGCCTTCGATGCCGCCGTCCTCATAGTCCTTGAATGCGTCGCCTGCGATTCCGAAGTCGAGATAGGGACCGAAGTTCACCTGAAGCTGAGAAGCCTCGGCGAAGTTAAGACGGTAAGAAGCGTAAACGGGGATTTCGATGAAGTTTGCCGAGAAGTCTTTTGCTCCTTTGCCGGTGTAGAATACTCCGGAGTTTACCGAGAAGCTTTTGAGGATGTTCCAGTCGGCTGAGATTCCTGCGTGGAAGTCGGCTTTTCTGCTTGCCTCAACGTCTTTTCCGTTCATGCTGGCGAAGTTAACGCCGGCACGGATGCCGAGGGTGAACTGCTTTTCAGCGGCTTCGCTATCCCATAGGGTTTGTGCTGATGCTCCGAGAGTGAATACGGCTGCGATTACAGCGATAATAGCTTTCTTCATAATGCTTTAGAATTAGAAAGTGATAAATGATGAATAGGGTTATTATATTAGTGATTTGGGTTTAATAATCAGTTAAGCTGTGCAAAAGTAGGAAAAAGAAGGCAAATTACCCCCCCGATAGTTAATTAATGTTAACGGACTATTAATAGGGTGTGTTTTCGAAATCGAGCAGCAGTTGGCGCCAGTTGGATGAGTCTCTTTTCGCTGTAGGCGGCTGGTCGGCTGTGTGAGGATTTGACACGGTCAATCCCATGAGCCTCACCGGTTTTGCCTTATAATCTACGCCCGATACAAGGTGGTCGGCGGCGTGACGGATGGTGTCGAATGATGAGAAGTTGAAATCCTTGGTTATGCTTCGTGTTATTTGGGTGAAATCGTGAAATTTCACTTTGAGCGTCAATGTGGGCCCAAGGAACTGTTTGCGCGACAGCCGTCCAAGCAGCTCGTTGGTGAGGTGGGTCAGCGCCTCGTCGATCTCTTCGTCGCTGCTGAGGTCATGGTCGTAGGTGCATTCACACCCGATTGATTTTCGGATGCGTTGAGTTTCCACGGGGCGGTTGTCGACGCCGCGCGAGAAGTCGAAATATATTCGTCCAGCCTTGCCGAATTCTCTTGTGAGCAGATGAAGCGGCCATTCCCGCAGTTCGGCGCCGGTGTGTATGCCGAGCGAGTGCATCTTCTGGGCGGTCTTAGGACCTACTCCCCAGAAGTATTCGATTGGAATCTTGGCTATGAATTCAAGAGCTTTTGAGGGATGGATGGTACACAGTCCGTCGGGCTTGCGGTAGTCCGATGCGATTTTGGCGAGGAACTTGTTGTAGGAGACACCTGCCGAGGCTACAAGATTGAGCCGCTCCCTTATTTTCGCCTTTATCTCCTTGGCGATGTCGACGGCAAGGGGTATTCCGGGCTTATTTTCGGTAACATCGAGAAAGGCTTCGTCGAGCGAAATTGGCTCGATGATGTCGGTGTACTCATGGAAGATGGCGTGAATCTGTTGCGACACCTCTTTGTAGTGGCTCATTCTACCTCTCACGAATATCAGATCGGGGCACAGGCGCTTTGCTTTCTGTGACGACATTGCCGACTTCACGCCAAACCGGCGCGCTTCGTAGCTTGACGCAGCCACGACACCGCGGGCGTCGGCATGTCCCACCGCCACGGGTTTTCCCCTCAATTCGGGATTGTCGCGCTGCTCGACCGAGGCATAGAAAGCGTCCATGTCGATGTGTATGATTTTCCGTTGGTCCATCTTAGTGCAAATTTACTCGTTTTTGACGATGTGGGGGAGGGCGAAAATGTTAAATGGCATTATTTTAGATTTTTTGAGAAAAGTTTTAGGCTGTTTCTGTGGGAGTTTTGAGGAAAAAACTTAAATTTGCGAAAAATTATAGGAAATTGGGGATGGTATTGTGCCATATCAATCTATTATAATTTGGAAAGTGGCATAAAACTTGTATACCTTAGTTTAATAAAAGGTTTATTAAGAGTCAACAATTAATTATTTAAAGCTTTAAAATTTTATTAACGCCGCGAGGCAGTAACTAACAGCACTAAATTTAATTCAGGTAATCATGGACAGCAGCGAAGAAAAGAAACCGAGACGTCCCCGCATCGGGGAGAACCGTATTGCCGCGTCTTCATCGGGCGACGGCTTGTTTAATAATGCAGATCGTCAGGCAGGCGCAGGCGACTCAGCGTCGTCGGCATCCGATGCTCCCCGCCGGGAGTATTCAGGCTATGACCGCCCCTATCAGCCCCGCCCCTACGTTCAGCGAGGCTATAACAACGGACGCGGTTACAACAATCAGCAGGGAGGCTACAAC
>WFMA01000182.1 GCA_009177195.1 Bacteroidales bacterium
TGGGGCGAGCAGAAGACCTGCAAGGTCAACGGCGACGGAGTTTATTCGGTAACATGGGAAGGCGCCACCAATGCCAGCGGCTCGATGTGTCTTGCTGTCGATATCCTCGGAATGGTCGGTGCCAACGGCAATAGCGCCGACGGTATCAAGGCTCAGGTGCATATCGTGCGTGTAGAATAAAAACAATCATTCAGGCAGCGGAAACCTTGACGGGCTTCCGCTGCCACTCAATATAACCGAATATGAATCTAAAATCATTATTAGCATTTTTTGTCGCCGGCGCCTCGATGTGTCTCGCCGCTTGCGGAGATGACGATGATAAGCGAGGTCCCATTGCAGGCGACACCACTTTTACCGTGAGCGAAACCAGCCTTGAATATCTCAAGAGTGAAGCGTCGCGCTCCATTTTCGTTAGGTCAGCGTCGAAGCCTTCCGCAACGTCCGATTCCGAATGGCTTCACGTGTCGGATTTTGAGAACAACGGCGAAAGCGCCAATGTGTATGTAGCTCAGGTGTCGGTCGACGAGAATACCGGATATGACGAGCGCACTGGCTCAATCAAGGTTGTGTCGGGCGAAGAGTCAAAGACCGTTACCGTTAGACAGTCCAACAAAGAGGGCGTGTTGGTGAACGCCGCCAATCTTGCCGCTGCTCCTGAAGGGGGAGTGTTGGAGATCGCTTATCAGGCTACCGGCGAAGTGAAGGCTACTGCTCCGTCATGGATGGAACAGATTGAAAGCCGATCTCTTACTCCGGGCACGCTGCGTTTCACGGTTGCGGCAAACCGCACCGGCATCGCGCGCCAGGGTGAAGTCGTGATCGCTCTTGCTACTGATAACACCGTTTCGGCGGTGGCTACTGTTTCGCAGGAATCGATCGACATTACCGACATGCCGTCGGCTCGCGCTATTGCGGCTGATATCTACGCCGGCATCAATATAGGCAACACGCTGGAGGCATACGGCGATCCCAACCCCGCTACAGGCGAAACCGCATGGGGCGCTGCGCGCATCAACAGCGACTACATCGCAGGGATAAAGAATGCGGGCTTCAACGCAGTGCGCATTCCGTGCGCGTGGAGCCAGTATATCGTCGATCCCGCAACTAATAAAATCAACGAGCAGTGGCTTGACCGCGTTTATGAAGTGGTGAAGATGGTGGTCGTTGACAATGGAATGTATGCCATCCTTAACGCTCACTGGGACGGCGGCTGGCTTGAAGACCACATTTTCGACGGCAACAAGGCTGAACTTGTAGCCAAGCAGAAAGCTATCTGGACTCAGGTGGCTACGAAACTTGCCGAATTTGACCATCATCTCATGTTTGCCGGCTCTAATGAAGTGGGCATGAACGAGATGAACAGCGGCAATAAGTTTAATGCTGCGGCTTACCAGACCGTGACCGACTATGCGCAGGCGTTTATCGACGCTGTGCGCGCAACCGGAGGCGGCAATCTCAACCGCACACTCGTTGTCCAGACTCCTGCCACCAATATCGACGAGGCTGTTAAATGGGCATCTTATCTGCCGGTTGATCCGAGCGAAGGACACCTCATGGTGGAAGCTCACTTCTACGACCCGTCAGATTTCTCGATAATGGACAGGGACGGAGCTTGGTCGCAATATGTAAAATGGTTCTGGGGAGCGCAATATCATGTAGAGGGTTCGGTGCGTAATTGCTCATGGGGCGAGGAGAGCACCGTGGACNAGCAGANGGCTAAACTCAAGAGCAGCTATGTCGACAAGGGCATACCGGTTGTTCTGGGCGAATTCGGCGCCACCCGCCGCAGCATAGCTGACGACGAACTCATGAGCCGCCACGAGGCTTCGCGCGCCTATTATCACTCTTATGTTGTGAAGACCGCCAAGAACAACGGCGTTGTTCCCTTCTATTGGGACACTCCGACCTACATGGACGCATGGGCGATATTTGACCGCTCTACCGGTACCGTTCAGGATCAGCAGAATCTTGACGGAATCATGAAGGGCGCGGCTGAAGGTCATTATCCTTATTAAGACTTGTGTTGATTAAATAATGGCGCCGTGGATGCAACTTCCCCGGCGCCTTATTTTTTTATTCAATAGGTTGTTATTTGTAAATTAATGCTTAAATTTGCAAATACAGTTAATCCTTTTATACTATTATTCATGGTAAATAGATTTATCCTTAACGAAGTTTCTTATTTCGGTCCCGGCGCCCGCAAGGAGCTTCCCGCCGTTGTAGAGCGGCTGGGCAAGAAGAAGGCTCTTGTGGTGACCGATGCCGGTCTTGTCAAGTTTGGTGTTGCGAAGATGGTGACCGACGTGCTTGATGAGGCAAATATCCCTTATGAAGTTTTCAGCGATGTGAAACCCAATCCGACCGTTTCAAATGTCCTCGCCGGCATCGACGCTTACAAGCGCTCCGGAGCCGACTTTATCATAGCAATTGGCGGTGGTTCGTCGATCGACACGGCAAAGGCTGTGGGTATCGTCATCAATAACCCCGAATTTGGCGACATCGTTTCGCTTGAAGGTTGCGCTCCCACCAAGAATAAGAGCGTGCCCATGATCGCCCTGCCCACCACTGCGGGAACGGCGGCTGAAACCACCATCAACTATGTGATTATCGACGAGGAGAATCACAAGAAGATGGTTTGCGTTGACCCCAACGACATTCCTGCCGTGGCAATCATCGACGCCGAGTTGATGTATTCGCTTCCCGCGAGCCTCACTGCGGCAACAGGAATGGACGCATTGACCCACGCTATCGAAGGTTATATCACGAAAGCCGCCTGGGCATTGTCTGACATGTTTGAGATCGAGGCTATCCGCATGATCAGCCGCTATCTTCCCACGGCTGTTGCCGAGCCCTCAAACGCAGAGGCCCGCGACGGAATGGCTGTGGCTCAATATGTGGCAGGCATGGCATTCTCCAACGTGGGTCTCGGACTCGTTCACGGCATGGCTCACCCGATGGGCTCGCTGTTTGACATTCCTCACGGTGTTGCCAACGCTCTCCTTCTCCCCGTCATCATGGAGTGGAATATGCCCGCATGCCTTGACAAATATCCCAAAATCGCCGAGGCGATGGGTGTCAATATCGAGGGCATGACCAAGGAGGAGGCTTCACAAGCCGCTTGCGACGCTGTGAAAGCTCTTGCGATAAAGGTGGGCATTCCCCAGCATCTCACTGAGCTCGGTATCACAGAAAAGGATATTCCCGCTCTGTCGGCACAGGCTCTTGCCGATGTCTGCACTCCCGGAAATCCGCGCGAAGTGACTCTCGCCGATATCGAGGCTCTCTACAAGAAAGTATTGTAATTTTTATAGATTCACGGAGCCGTGGCTGAATGTTAGGCCGTGGCTCCGTGGCTTTATCCTATGAAAATAAAAAATATTCCATTAATCTAACCATTTTAATTTTTTTCCATTATGAAGAAGTATCTTGCAGAATTGTTCGGAACGATGTTCCTCGTGCTGCTTGCGTGCGGTAGCGCCGTGCTTGCCGGCCCCTCAATCGGAGTTCTCGGTATCGGCTTGTGTTTCGGTCTCGTGCTCGTGTGCCTGTGCTATTGTATCGGCAACATCTCAGGTTGCCATGTTAATCCCGCCGTTTCTTTCGCCATGTTGCTTTCGGGCAAGATGCCGGCAAAGGAATTCTGCGGCTATGTCGTGGCTCAGCTTATCGGCGCCGCTCTCGGTGGAGCGTTGCTTTTCTGGTTCTGGAATATCGGCGGTGCTGATTTCAATTTTGGCGGCGTGACCGACCAGAGTGGCAATTTCCTTGCCACCAATGTGTGTCAGCCGGGCGTAAGCCAGGGTATGGCTCTGTTGAGCGAGATTCTGCTCACCATGTTCTTCGTTCTTATCATTCTCGGCGCCACCGATGAGAAAAAAGGCTTCGGCAACTTTGCCGGTCTTGCCATCGGTCTCGGTCTCGGCTTGGTGAATATCGTAGGTATCACCGTCGACAACTGCTCGGTGAACCCCGCCCGCAGCTTCGGTCCCGCTCTGTTCTCACCCAATGCCTGGGGCGACTTCTGGATCATGGTCGTTGGTCCTCTTGCCGGCGCCGCTCTCGCAGTGGTGATATGGTCGCTTGTAGCAGGCTGCAACTGCCGCAAGGAGGCTTAATAAAATTCCAACACAGTCATAAATCAGCCGAGGCGCCACGCCCCGGCTGTTTTTATTTATATAGTGGAAGCACGGCGGAGAGGGGAGGCTTGGTGATTAAAATTGGGGTTTGGAGGGGTGAGATTTGCAAGTATCGTGATATTGAATTAAATTTGCGTATAATAAAACAAATTATCCATTTATCATGAAAAAGTTATTAGCGTTGTTGGTGCTCGCGGCTGTGGCGATAGGCGTTCAGGCTGTGGAGCTTCCCAATCAGAAGGAGACTCTCAACACTCTTATTAAGGTGAACGACTATTACCTTAAAAAGCACCCCGATCCCTATGAAGGAATTCCTTATTATTCACGCAAGAAAGTTTATGAAGCGAATATATGGACCCGCGCGATCTATTTCGAGGGATTGATGGCGCTGCACTCGATTTATCCCGCCAACCGCTACTATGACTACGCTTATCAGTGGGGCGAGACACACAAGTGGGGTATGCGCCGCGACGACACCACTACGCGCAATGCCGACAACTATTGCTGCGCCCAGACTTATATCGACCTCTATAATCTGACTCCCGAGCCCAAGATGCTCACCAAGACCAAGGGTACGATGAACATGCTCATCAACACTCCCCAGGTCAACGACTGGACGTGGATCGACGCTATCCAGATGGGTATGCCTGTGCTTGCCAAGATGAGCAAGCTCACCGGCAATCCCCGCTACGATGAAAAGGCATGGGAAATGTATAGCTGGACACGCGACTCGCTCGCCGGCGGTCTCTTCAACGAGGCTGAGGGGCTGTGGTGGCGCGACAAGGATTTCGTGCCCCCCTATAAGGAACCTAACGGAAAGAACTGCTACTGGAGCCGAGGAAACGGCTGGGTGGTTGCGGCGCTCGTCAGAGTGCTCAACGAGATTCCCGCCGACGCTCCCCACCGCAACGAGTATATCAGGGACCTTGAGGCGATGTGTGACGCGCTTGTGAAATGTCAGCGCAAGGACGGCTTCTGGAATGTGAGCCTTCTTGACGAGAGCAATTATGGCGGAAAAGAGTTGACGGGAACCGCTCTGTTCGTCTATGGAATGGCGTGGGGAATAAACAACGGCATTCTTGAACGCGGTAAATACCTGCCTGTGGTTGTAAAGGCATGGAACGCGATGGTGAAGGACGCCGTGCATGACAACGGTTATCTCGGCTATGTCCAGGGAACAGGCAAGGAGCCTAAGGACGGACAGCCGGTGGCATACGATTCAGTTCCCGACTTTGACGATTTCGGCACCGGATGCTTCCTGCTTGCCGGCACCGAGGTTTATAAATTGAAATAAGCGGCACACTGCTGCATAAGGATACTTGATTAACCTACACGAGAGAAAAACGGGCTTGGGCGAAGGTTCAAGCCCGTTTTCTGTCCGTTTTTTTGCCATGGGTGGAGGAAATTGTTAAAATTCCCGAGGATTTTGACTATATTTGTGAATCATCAGGATTAATACCATGTTATGCTTGTAAAAACCTATGGAGCTGCCGTGCAAGGCATAGATGCGATAGTCGTCACCATCGAGGTGTCGGTTGAAATCGGCGCCACGTTCAATCTTGTCGGGCTTGCCGACGTGGCTGTCAAGGAGAGTTATCAGCGCGTTCGCGCGGCAATGAAGCAGTCGGGCTATGAGTTTCCGCGTCGCTCGGTGCTTGTCAACATGTCGCCCGCCGATGTGCGCAAAGAGGGAGCCGCCTACGACCTCCCTATCAGCCTTGCCATCCTGGCTGCGGCAGAGGAGATGACGGCTTGCAATCTTGACCGCTACATGATAATGGGCGAGTTGTCGCTCGACGGCAGCGTTCTTCCCATCAAGGGTGTGCTCCCCATGGCGATTAAGGCGCGTGAAATGGGCTATACAGGCATCATCGTGCCGATGGCTAATGCCCGCGAGGCGGCAGTGGTGAACAATCTCGACGTTTATGGAGTGGACACGCTCGCCCGGGCGGTGGCGTTTATCAACGGCAGCGAGAGGATAGAGCCCACCGTGGTCAACACCCGCGAGGAGTTTAGCAAGGCGGTGGCTGATTTCGACTTTGACTTCTCGGAGGTGAAAGGGCAGGAGAATGTGAAGCGTGCGTTTGAGGTGGCTTGCGCCGGAGGGCATAACATTTTGCTCGTGGGTGCTCCCGGCTCGGGCAAATCGATGATGGCTAAGCGGTTGCCGTCGATTCTGCCGCCGCTCACTCTTCACGAGGCTCTTGAAACCACTAAAATACATTCCGTGTCAGGGAAGCTGAAAAAGGGGTCGATGTTGATGACAACGCGCCCGTTCCGCTCGCCCCACCACACCATCTCACCGGTGGCGCTTGTGGGAGGGGGCAGTAATCCCATGCCCGGAGAAATTTCGCTCGCCCATAACGGCGTGCTTTTCCTTGACGAATTCCCTGAATTCCCGCGCGCCGTTCTGGAGGTGATGCGCCAGCCGCTTGAGGACAGGGTGATCAGCGTTTCGCGCGCGAGATATTCCATCGACTACCCTGCGGGATTCATGCTCGTGGCTTCGATGAACCCGTGCCCCTGCGGTTACTANAATCATCCNTCCAAGGAGTGTACGTGCATGCCCGGGCAGGTGAGCCGCTATCTGAGCCGCATTTCAGGTCCGCTTATGGACCGCATCGACCTTCAGGTCGAAATAATGCCTGTGCCGTTTGAAGAACTTTCGTCGATGGAGGCGGGGGAGAGGAGCTCGGCTATCAGGGAACGCGTGGTCAAGGCGAGAGCGTTGCAAACCCTCAGGTTTAATTCCGAGCGCAACGTGCATTGCAACGCCCAGATGAACTCGCGGCTGCTTGCTGACTATGCCGCTCTCGACGACGAGTGCATGGAGCGGCTGCGGTATGCCATGAAGCGTTTCGACATGAGCGCACGCGCCTATGACCGCATTCTGAAAGTGGCGCGCACCATCGCCGACCTGGATTATGCCAACCGTCCCGGCATGACGATGGAAAAGGCTGTCGCCGCGCCCATCCTGCCGTCCCATCTCCAGGAAGCCATCTCCTACCGCAACCTCGACCGCAGCNCCTGGGGCAGCGCGCTTTCCCCAAGCTGAAAAACTTAAAAAGAAGGACTTCCGTTTATGCCTCCATCCTCCGAGATCCCTACTCAAAAGAGTTATCTTCTCGCTGCTGAAATAACCGGCGGTTAATTGATGGGACAGCAATCAGCGGAGGCTGGAATTTTGTTGCAAGATAAAAATTTACTAAATTTGAAATCACAAGATATGTGAACGGAAATTTCAAAATCAGATTTAACTAAAAATTGGAATAACAGAAATAAGAATATCCTTGACTCGACTGAGTATCAGAATTAGCACTTCAAAGTAACTTCAGCAAGGTCAACTCAATGGATGTTCACGCATTAAAGAAGGCGTGGATAGCATGATTGTTGACTGAAGTGGGCGGTGCTAAGCCTTGATACGATAATCACTATCGCGCCTTTCTTTTGAAAGAGATATTTCGGTAATGATAGTATAGAGTTATGCAAATTAATTCGGATTCAATATTGCAGCATCAGATTGATGCCGGAGTAAAAGGGCGTCGCAGAGGTCATTCTTATGAGAATGAGTTGACGAAAAGACTTAATAATATTCAGTTGCCATATAGAGATTATTGCGAAAACGGGTCGGTCATTCAGAAAGGTTCTCCTGAAAAAATTCTATTGAACAAGGTTCTGTCCTTTCTGAAATGGGACAAATGTGACCATGTTGATGGCTTGTGCGACCGGCAAACATGCGACAGCAGAGACGGGTGGGAACGATGTCTTGATTGAAGGTGA
>WFMA01000118.1 GCA_009177195.1 Bacteroidales bacterium
CCACATTCAGAGCGGCACTATCGAGGAGCGGGGAAGCAGGGACGCAACGGGCATGGGGATGTCGGCGGGGACGTTCGCTTTTCCGAACGGCGACAGCATGGACTTTCACCTGTACAGGAGGATTGAGGGGATGACCCGCGCGGAGGTCGTGGCTGCGGTGGAGGAGTTCGCCGAGCGAATCAAGAGCGAGTTTTCAGAGGAAACAGTTACTAACGATTAAAAAATAACGACAATAATTATGGAAAAGAAAGAACAGCAGAAGAAGAGATTGAAAACGGAAGTTATCATAGGCGCGTTCGGAGCGCTGCGCNAGGCGGACCTTTNGCTGGTTGAGACNTTCACCGACNGGGTGANGGNTTCGGACGGGGNGAGGTNGCTGNGNANGGCGANTGAGGACTTCGAGGACAAGCTGAAGAACCGCAGCGAGCTGCTTAAGCCGGCGGGGCTTGACGAGCTGAGGGAGAAGCTGAGGGGTGCTGCGGAGCGGAAGGAGAGCCTTGACCCTAAGGAGGTGATGAAGCTGAACGTGATGACGGAGGGCTACAACGCGGAGCTGATGAGGAGCGAAAGGGAGCTTCTCGAGGAGGAGCGTGAGATTGACTTGCCGCCGCTGGCGAAGGAGACGGTTGACAAGGTGCTTGAGGGGAATCCGAAGTGGAACCCGGAGCAGATGATCGCAGTGATGGACGCGCTGAAATAAGGAGGAGGGATGAAGTGGTTTTCTTTTGAGGAACTTGAGCGGAGCGACACTGCGAAGCGGTATGCGATAGACAACAGGATTCCTGACAGGCTGAGGGGGAACGCCGCAGCGCTGGTGGACAACGCGCTTGACCCGCTGAGGGAGGCGTGGGGGAAGCCTATAAGGGTGACGAGCGGCTACCGCTGCGAGGAGCTGAACCGGAGAGTGGGCGGGTCGAGGACGAGCCAGCATCTTGCCGCTGAAGCCGCGGACATCACGACGGGTAACCGGGTGGAGAACAGGGAGCTGTTTGAGCTTGCGAAGAGGATGGAATTGCCGTTTGACCAGCTTATATGGGAGAAGGGGAACGGGACCGGTCCTGACTGGATTCATATAAGTTACAACCCGATGCGTAACCGCCGGCAAATACTGAAGCTATGACGGAGGAGGATTACAGGGACTATGACGAGGGTAACGGCTCGGGGACGGGCTGCGCCCTGGGGTTGACGCTGGCGGCGATAGCTGCTGTGGCGATGGGGCTCGCGGCTTTGCTGCTGGGGGGCTGCGCAAGGACGGTGTATGAGCCTGTGGAGACGGTGAGGACGGAGTATAGGGATAACGTGATTGAGCGCGTCACGGTGGACTCTGTGACGGACACGAGGTTTGTCTTTGTCAAGGGGGACACGGTGGTGGACTACCGCGACCGTGTGAAGTGGCGTGACCGGCTTGTGCATGACTCTGTATATATAGAGCGGGTAGACTCTATCCCGGTCCCTTATCCGGTGGAGAGGTCATTGAGCCGGTGGGAGCGGGCGAAGATGGACTGGGGCGGCGCGGCTATAGGGGGGTGGCTGGGGCTGCTTTGCGTGGCTGTGGCGTGGTTGATTAAGAAATTCAGGAGGTAAAAAATGATAGATCTGAACATAACGGAAATACTTTCCACCGTAAGCGGTATATTGCTGGGCGGTGGCGGGCTTGGCGCGTGGTTTTATAAGAAGCAGAACAAACGCCTGAAGGATGCGGAAGCTAAACTTGCGGAGATCAACGTGGAGAAGGCAAGCCTTGACTTCGAGAAGGAGCGGGTGAATCACCTGCATGAAATCATCGAGAATTACAACAAGACGGAAGTGGAGCACTCTAAACGCATATCGGAGCTGAACCATGCCTTGAACGTGAAGGAGGACGAGCTGCGGGACAAGACGATGCAGATAAGGAATCTGACCGACAAGATGTATGCCTCGGAGCAGGAGGTGAACCGTGTGCAGAACTTGCTCAACGATGAGAAAGATAAAAACATCAGGCTGACGGAGGAGCGGGACCGGCTGGAGGCGGTGAAGTGCGTGCGGACGGATTGCAGGGATCCGCGCGGTCCGAAGCCGCCGAGGAAGAATCAGAAAACAGCGACTAATGACAACGAGAAAGCGGAGGGGAGCAAGTGACTCCCCTCTGCCGCTATTTGATATGTTGGCAGGTCAGCAGCGGATGTGAGCCGTCGCCGAATCTTCGGCAAAGAGCCGGACGATGCTCATATATGTTGCATTTGTAGTCAGTCCGCAGGTACGGGCATTTGTTGGTCTGTAAGTTATCGGATGTAAACACATATTCCGATGGAGGGAATTCAGGGTTGAAGGGCGTTGGCTCAGTACTTATAACCTTATTGACTATCTTATCAGCAAACTCGATCAGCATCCCGATTGGCAGCGCAATGTTGTAGCAACACGCGGCATGGCATTTATGGGTTCGGCATTTACTCATATCTCGGCTTCTAAGTGTTCTTTGAGTTCGCTGGCGCACATCAGAGCATAGTCGCGTTCATCATCGGCGAACTGTCTGCGCCAGATGTTGCGCCAACCACCCCATGAGCCTTTGCATTGAATTGTCACTACGCCCCAGCCGTCGTAGAGGCGGGATTCTTTGATTCGGTAGATCATAATGTTGTTGGTTTAGGTTAATGATTAGTTTCTAAGATTTTCAGCGCTTGGGTTATCCCTGCGGAGAGAGCTGCTTCGTAGGTGTCATGTTTGCCGGCTGCATTATTCATAAATTCGGCACTTGACACTTCCATTAATTCAAATGACCATAACGGATATTCATTGTATAACTCGCCATCTGCATCCACATCGTAGCTTTTGTATGGGTTCACTGAAACATGGATACCTTTTTCATCTCTCAGCCACGCCGCCGCTTGGTCTAAGCGAGGGGCAGGAATACCTCGGTAATCATCCTCATTATCCTCGTTGACGTAGTACACGACGCACTCATCAACCAAATCACCCACGGAATACGTGTTAAAGAAGTAAGGATTATTACCTTCACAAAAATTCTCGGTTACATAATACTTGTCAGCAGCATCGAAGCCTAATTTATTCAGCCGCTTGGCTTGCTCGTACGAAACATAATGTTCTTTCATAACTTTTCTATTTCTTTTTCAATCATGTCAAGAGATGCACATATAGCGGAAATAAAAAATCCTTTGACTTCATGCGGAATATGATAGATGCTATCTTTGATTTTTATAGCCCACTCAGCATTAGGGTATTGATTACTCTCGGCTCGCATATCTAATATGGAGTCTCGCTGTTCCATCAGCTCAACGAGTTTTCGAGCGTCAGTTAATTCCATTCTCGTTTTCTTTTTAAATGTTTATATTCTCTTTGGCTTGCCATATTACCGAATCGCATACCCATCCGTTAAACCTACGCATTGCATCGGCGTATTGCTTTTCGGTGTATCGGAGGAATCCAGCTCGTGGATTGTAATAAGGGCATTGCTGACATTGTTTATCTCCGTAGTCTTCGCAACATGGGTCGAAGCCTTGAGAATTGATTGCTTGCTGTACGCCAATGCAACGCTCCCATAGCCAAATATGCTTGTAAATTTTCTTTGCAATTCGCACATTCATAATCATTCAACTATATCGCAGTTCTCGCATCTGAACCAGTCCAGCTGCTCATCATCATTGTCGGTTTCAATGCCAATTAATGCTTGGTCGAAGTTCACGCTTGCAATTGGTCTTTGAATAGAGCCGTATAGTTTTGAGTGGATTACTACTTCCATTCCAGCGTAGAATTTGGTGTTGTTAAATTCTTCTATTGTCATAATAATTCAGTTTAAGTTANNTCNACTGGTTCATCNTCCCACGTNAGNTCTCTGCCTATGAGNNNGGCGATTGAACCTGAGGGGAGATTGAAATTTTCACAGAATGGCATAGAGAGCCAATTATTTTCTCCTCTTTCGGGGATGTCTTCAAATATCCATTCGCTGCCGTCTGCGTCTTTGCATAACCAAGCCATATCATTCTCCTTTCAGCATTTCGTATTCTTTTTTACTCAAATCTTTTAGACAAGTAACTACGACATCGCCGTCTAAATCATTGGCAGAAGCGATATATTTTGATATGCCATTAAGGCTTGCGTCGGTTGCACGTATCAAAGTGTGTCCGGATATAAGGTTGCCTTTCTTGTCGTGTCCTTGATAGGCAACAAAATAATGCTTTGTCATATCATTGTTCGTCAATAAGGGTTATTTCGATTTTCGGTTTTGAGTTCTCTAATCTTTGTTTGAACTCGTCTGATAGGAAATATTCTATCCACGTCATCGCTTTCATTGTCATCCATTTATTAGGATTATTTCGATGCGGGCTTTGCACGGCTCGGATTCCCATGTGATGGAGGGGAAAGAGCCTTTTGGCAATTCACTCTCACCATCTCCATCTCTCCAATAGCCCAACTTCTCTTGTCTTTCGGGATAAGTTCGATAGAGTGATAAATCACCATTTCTATCTCTCGCCACCCATCCTTCAATCACCGCCTTTTCGGGAGCGGGGATGTTGCAGTCAAGCTCCTCGGCTTGATATTCGCCATGTAATTCTATGAATGAAGTTTCTCCATTATAATCATTGTAATGTTCGTAAACCTCAATGATTTCACCGGTTGCTTTTACTTTTGCTAACATAATCTCTATTTTACAAGTTCAAAATCGTATGCGAGCACAAATGGGTTGCTTTCCCACGTGCCTTTGCCTGAAACTTTGTCAATTAGGGCGGCAAAGGCTTCACGGGGTGAATATGGTTTATCACACCATTCAAATATTTCGTAGTCTTCACCTAAATCGTATTTGAATAGTTCTCTATCCTTAGTCCATGATACGATACCCTCTTTCAAGCAGTCCTCATCGGATATATCCTGCAACCGTTCAACTCGCACGTTGGTAATGCGGATTTGGTGGGGCATTAGGTCAGCGCGGACAAATAGCTTATTAAACCACCCTATGTCAGCAGGAATGGATATAGGGTTAGGGATTAGGTCTCTATATCTTTGCGCAATAGCTACAATTTCCCCGACTTTATATTTGGGCAGGATTTCGCCTCCATCAAATTCTCGCNCGTCAGCATCANACATGCNGGGAANGNCGNTTANCTGATTATNTGATAGACGGCGANGTACATTAAATCCCGCAACCCATTCTCCTTTGAAAGATTTAGGGCAAGTGATTATCCGTCTTGTCATTGTCTTGCGTCCGCTCAATACGGCTTCGGTGAGTCCGTAGCGGTCATTGAACATTATCTTTTTCATTGTCATTCTTCTTTCTGTCCAAATAGTGTTTCGATTGAAAATTTTATTCCGCTTCCTAATTCCCCACTTGCGCTTGATTCTCCATAACTTTGTAGAAACTGCACTGAGTCTTTTGGTACG
>WFMA01000201.1 GCA_009177195.1 Bacteroidales bacterium
ATTATCGACGTTATCAAGCGCTTGCCCGGCATTAAGGTTGAAGAGGACGGCACAATTAAGTATCAGGGCAAGCCGATTAATAAGTTCTATATTGACGGTGATGATTTTTTAGGCGGGCAATACGGGCTTGCCACCAATAATATATCGCATAAAGACGTGAAGTCAGTCGAGGTGATGGAAAACCATCAGCCTGTCAAGGCTCTTGAAGGGATTGAATTTCCTGAAGAAGCGGGAATAAATATAAAACTGAACGAAGGAGCTAAGGGCAGATGGGTAGGTGTCGCAAAGGCAGGCGCGGGCGCTCAACCGCTGCTGTATGACGGCTCGCTTTATGCCATGCGTATTGCTCCTAAAGTGCAGAACGTGTTCACATTGCGCGGCGGCAACACCGGTTGGAACCCTGCGGGACAGATAACCGAGCATGATTTCAACGATATGTTTTCAGGTGATTATGACGAATCTCTTTGGCGGGAATATATAGCCGCCGATATGGTGAATGTCGCGCTTAACGAGAATAGATCGAGGAATAACCGCTCTGAGCTAGCCAATTCAATTACGGCTTGGAAACGAGGCGATTCATCAATGCGTTTCAAATTGAATTATATGGGCGACCGACTTGATTATACTACCGGGGTGCATACTGATTATTTCAGCCAGGCAATCCCTGAGTTTATTCAGAATAACACTCTTAGAACGCAAAACCACGATGTTTCGGCTCAATTCAATATGCAGACGAATAAACCCGGATATTTTTTGAAGGATAAATTTGTTGTGGAGGGGGTGAGAGAAACCTCGCATTCTGCTGTAACCGGTTCTTTTGATATTGACCAAAAAATACGCCGCAGCATTTTCTCTGCAACAAATGACCTTAAGTTGATTAAGCGAAACGACAAGAAACTGGTTGAGGTGATATCGCGAAATTCATTCTATCACAGTCCCAATCGGCTTGTGGTGACCGGAGAAGAGAATGCCGCTCAAAGTGAGGGGATAACGGATTTCAGGAGTACGACTGAAACACGCTGGGGCAAGTTGGGGCGTTTTTGGAAATTCTATATTAATGGCGGGCTTGATTTGAACTATCGCAGGCTGGATTTGGCATTGTCAGGAATGGGAGATTACGATAATGACGGACTTCATAACGCTTTTTTGTCAAATCTTTATGCTACTCCTCAACTTGACTATGAACGCAGCGGGTGGCGAGTCTCTGCAAAGATTCCCGTAAAATGGAAGCATTACAGCATTGCCGGACAACACGACTATGTAAATGTGGCTCCGGGTTTGTCGCTCCGTAAAAAAACATCGGCAAAGAGTGAGGTGTCGGCATCGGCTACTTTTCAACTCCTTTCTCCACAAGCGTATATGAATCTGAACGCTCCGACGCTTTCAGATTATCGGAATATTTTTATTGCAGAGCCAATAGACAAGTATTCCCGCAATGTGTCATGGTCGTTGTCCTACCGTTACCGCAACCCGTTGACATCATTTTTCGCAAATGCTTCGTTGAGCTACACCTATAGCCGAAGTGCTGTGATGTCAAACCAACTTTTTGTGGATGATTTTATTGTTTCCACTTATTCTGACCGACTCTCGGGGAGCAACGCATGGTATCTGAACGGGGGAGTGAGCAAGGGGCTGGGTCGCAGCCGCATGGTTGTGGGATTCGATATAAACGCGTCGGCGGTTTCGGCATCATCGATGCGTGACGGAGTGGTGGAGGAGTATAGTCAGCATGCCGTCAATGTGAAGCCTTATTTCAAGGGTTCGATAATTAAATGGCTTTCGGTGAATTATGACATCAATTATCAATTCTCACGCATGAAAATGGGGGAAATAAGCAATAATACGCATTCTTTTAACCAGAAATTTTACGCTACCNTCATGCCTGATGACCGTTGGCAGTTTTTAATCGGCGCCGAGCATTTTCTTACCCGTTTTCAAAAAAACAATAGCGCCAATCTTGTGCTGATCGACGTTTCAGCCACTTGGCATGTCAGTAGCAGGATGAGGTTAATGTTGACCGCTAATAATCTGCTTAACAAGAGGGAATATCGATATGTGACCTACGGTACATTGTCGCGTACGGAACACTCTTTTCAAATTCGCTCACGAGATGTCATCGCATCACTCCAATATCGTTTTTAAGTAAGAATCCGGATTTCGCATCTTACACTCCAACACTTAACGCACAGACAAAGGAAAAAGCAGTCAGGGGGAGATCCTGACTGCTTTTTCCAACCAATTACAAATGACGGGTCCCTATGGACCCTCTAACTAACCCGTTGCATGAAGAAAAACTTATTCGGTCAGTTCTGAGGGAAGAATAGGCATCGCGCCTTTCTTGGTGCAGACAAATGCCGATGTCTGCACTGCGCATGAATGAGCTTCAGCGACTGATTTTCCTTTGAGGATATTGGCGATGAATGCTGCCGTGAAAGAGTCGCCGGCGCCTACAGTGTCGGCNACTTCTNCNGTTGGAGNGNGNTGGAAAGNTACGTTGCCCGGNGNGAACANGTAGCNGCCGTTTANGNCGCAAGTGAGAATGAGCATCTTAAGGTTGTATTTACCCAGAAGAATCCAGNACTTGTCCTGAAGGTCANTGCCGGNATNGCCGAACATGCGGCTCACTGTTACCAATTCTTCGTCATTGATTTTAAGGATGTTGCATCGTTTCATCGAGTTGCACAGAATCTCTTTGTTATAGAATCCCTGGCGAAGATTCACGTCGAATACTATCAGAGGATTGTTCTCTTCAGGAATAGCGTCGAGGAAACGGTTGATAGTGTTGCGTGACACCACATTGCGCTGAGCGAGCGAGCCGAAGCATACTGCCTTTGTCTTTTCAGCCAGCTGTTCGATGGTTTCAGTGTAGGGGATGTTGTCCCATGCCACATTCTCTTTAATCTCGTATTGAGGCACGCCGGCTTGGTCAATTTCAACCTGAACTGTTCCGGTGGGATAAGGCACAATTTCTATATGGTGGGTGAGTCCTTTGGAAACAAAATTCTCAATGATTTCTTTGCCAAGCGCGTCATCCCCGACAGCGCTGACGACACAACTTGGAAGACCGAATTGTGATACATGGTAGGCGAAATTTGCAGGCGCTCCGCCAATCTTTTTTCCTTCAGGGAGAACATCCCAAAGGGCTTCTCCCATTCCGATTACGATTCCTTTCATGATATGAGCTTATTTTACGTTTTTAATTTTCAATGTGTAATATATCAGGTAGATGACTCCTATCGTCATGACGGTCACAGCTCCTATCTGGCCGACTGCATCGGCTGCAAATCCCATTGCGAGCGGGAATATTGTTCCACCGAACAATCCCATGATCATAAGTCCTGAAACTTCGTTCTTCTCATTGGGCGAATTGATAAGGGCTTGCGAGAAAATGACTGAAAATACGTTTGAATTGCCGAATCCAATCAGAGCGATACCGNTANAGATGGGAGNCAAAGTGNGGCTTACAAATAGCATTCCCATTGCGATGAGCATCATTGNCACGCTTATTCCGAAGAAAAGTTTCGGTGACATTGAACGTAGTAAAAATGCACCTAAGAAACAGCCTATTGTTCGGAAGATGAAATAAATACTTGTTGCAAAACCGGCTTCTTCAAGAGGAAGGCTAAGGCGTTCCATTATGATTTTGGGCGCTGTTGTGTTGGTGCCCACATCGATGCCTACGTGACACATGATGCCGAGGAAGCACAACAGAATGAATGGACGTCCAAGCAGCTTCAGGCACTCTTTTACTCCTGATGCCTTGTCGGGGCGCTCTTCAACTATCGGAGTGGCGCCAAGCATAGTTATTGAAAAGAGGCTGACGATTGCGTATACCGCAAACAGTGCTCGCCAGCCGAGTCCGAATGTCGGGAAGTAGGTTGTTGCTCCCCATGCCGCAAGTATTGGAGCGAGGAATGATGCGATAGCCTTAACAAACTGTCCGAAGGTAAGGGTGGAGGCGAGTTTGTCGCTGCTTATCAAATTGGTGACAAGCGGATTTAAGGACGTTTGCATTATGGCATTTCCGATTCCGAGCAGTGAGAATGCTATCAACATAGTTGTGTAGCTATCGCCTGTCAGCGGGATGATAAGAGACACTGCAGTAACGACAAGACTTATCAAGACGGTGTTCTTTCGACCTATTTTATTCATCAGCATGCCGGTCGGCACTGAGAATATCAGAAACCAGAAGAACACCAGAGAGGGGAATAGGTTAGCTTGAGAGTCGGTCAAGTTTAAATCTTTCTGTACGTAATTGGACGCTGTGCCTACAAGGTCGACAAATCCCATGGCGAAGAAACACAGCATGACAGGAATCATCTGCATCACTTGCCCTTTCTTATCGGTCACGATGTTATTGCTATTTTCCATTTAGAGTTATTTTATTTTTCGATGTTGATAGAATAAATTTTCAAGTTTTTGATCTTCGCATTACCGCCATCAGCCGTAATGGTGAGTTTTGAATAGGGGATAGTGGGGAACACAAGATTTGTCATGGAGCCTTTGCCGTCGTTGGCAAAAACTTCGATGCTTGAACGGTCGACAAAGATGCGAAGCGGGAGAGTCTCCCCTGCATTGAATGTAGGCGTTACGGTAATTGCGGGAAAATCTTGACTGAAGTCTATTATGCCGCTTTCGCGACGGTCAAATGAAAGAGTTGCATTAGCCGGGATATAGGTCAGTATCGATTTTTCTCCTTTATCATTGCTTAAAGTCAACGAGATAGAGTCGGTTTTTCCCGGCTCAATGTTGAGTAATATTTCGCAAACTCCATCATTCTCAGTGGGGAGTAATACTGTTTTTCCTTTTTTATTCACTATGACCGACTTTATGTCGACGACTGTTTTGCCGCGGAGCGATGTGAGTTCGGGAGAGGGAATCGAGGCTGCATATATCTGACCGTCCGCTCCTTTGAACAGGCTGATTTCGCGGGGAAGCGTATTGGCTGAGCGGAATTGCTTTGTAGGCACTTCAGCGGCATATTGCCAGTTGCTCATCCAGCCGATAGCGGTGCGACGGTTCTCGGGCGCGTCGCTCCAACTGACTATCGCATAATTATCTTTTCCATAATCAAGCCATTTTGTTGGGACTGTGCCGGCTGCGTCAGTATCAGCCTTGAATGTTTTTCCATCAAAGTCGCCGATGAAGTATTGAATGCCACTTCCGCCGAATGGACCTCCGGGATTTATGTTGCAGAGTAGCACCCATTTCTTTTGGTCGGTGCCGTCAACCGGAAGTTCGAACAGGTCGGGGCATTCCCACACTCCATCCTGAGCTCCCAATCCTTTGCCGAAACTGCTCTGCAATGTCCATTCTTTCATGTCGGGAGACGTGAAAATCAGCATTTCATGATCAAGCGCATGAGCAAGTATGAGAGTCCATTGTTTTGTCTCTGGATTCCAGAACATGTTAGGATCGCGAGCCTCGCTTTCGAGAGTGATTACAGGATTCCCGGGGTAGATTGTGAAGGTTTCCCCGTTGTCAAGGCTGTAGGCGAGGCTTTGAATTTGACTTACATCAGCCGAGGTGTACATAGCGACCACGGCATCTTTGCCGAAACCGGAGCTGTTTTCCTTATCGATTGCCGAACTGCCGCTAAANACGGCTCCAAGTCCGTTGNGCTCAATCGCAGCCGGATGATGCTCCCANTTCACAAGGTCGGATGATGAAGAATGTCCCCAGGTCATGTTTTGCCATTTTGACCCATAGGGATTCCATTGGTAATACATGTGCCATTTTCCATCCTTGTAGAACATTCCGTTAGGGTCGTTCATCCAACCGTATATGGGGGTGTGATGGAAAAGAGGGCGATATTTTTCTTTGTTTGTAGTGTCAAAAGTGTCGGCAAGTTGGAAATTGTTCCAGCAGGCATCTTCTTTTGCCTCTCTTACAGTCGATCTGTTTTGAGAAGTGATGATATTCAAAACCACATTATGCCCTTTATAGGGAGATAAATCAAATGGCATCGAATAGTCCACTTTTGATTTTGCCAGGCGAACATACATTGTGCGTTCCAACTTTCCGTCCACGACTACATTTACTGTCGCGTCATCATAAGCCTCCTGTACGGGCAGCATCAGATACTTGGCGTCTCCGTCAATTCGGACCAATGTGTTGTTGGTGCCGAGATGCTCAACTTTTATTCCGTCAGATGGCAATGATGGATTTGCCGCCATGCTTGTCATGCAGGCGATCGGAAGCGTTGCCATGGTAATCGCTAATTTTGAGATTGATTTCATATTATCGATGGTATTTTTATTTTCGGTCGAGATTGATGACGCAAATCTACGACTTTATAAATCGGAANGCTATTAANAATTGNGCATTCAGTAGTAAATATGTTGCATTGCACAAAAAATAATAGTAAATGCACTGTTTTTCATGATATTATAATTAACTTTGTTGTGCCTTAAATAATGGACCATAACGAATGATGAACAAGGTGATATTATATTTGTCGGTTTTTCTCTTTATTTTGCCTATGGCAAGTTGTAAAGAAGAAAAGCATTACCGTATCGGTATTTCACAATGTAGTCAAGATGACTGGCGCAGGAAAATGAACGATGAGATCTATTGTGAAATCATGTTCCATCCGGATGCCGAGGTGGAAATTCGTTCGGCTGACGACAGCAACGAGAAACAGATTGCCGACATACGTTATTTCGTGGATAACGACTTTGATATAATCATTGCGGCGCCAAATGAGGCTGACGCTATTACTCCGGTTATAAAAGAGGTATATGAGTCGGGAACGCCCGTTGTGATTTTTGACAGGAATATCAACGGTGACTCTTATACGGCAACTCAAGGGGTTGATAACTATGGTATTGGTAAAGCGGCGGCTCAATATGCCCATAATCTTATAGGTGCCGGAGGAAAGATTGTTGAAATATACGGACTCACCGGTTCGACACCTGCGATTGAAAGGCATAACGGTTTTGCTGACGAGTCAAAAAGGCTGGAAATGAATGTGGTAGGAGCGGGATTTGGCAATTGGAATTATGAAGATGCCGCTGTCGTGGCTGATTCATTGTTTGCCTTGCATCCTGTAAATATCGTGTCCCAGGGCGCTTGCCGTGCCAAAGAGTTCGGATGCGATGCGCTTGCCGAGTACACACACCCGCCGGTCGCCCGAATCGTCGCCTGAGTTAAGGCAAAACTGTTGCAATTTCAGGCTCAGGTAATGTTGCTATCTATGCTTGCGAAAAGGC